>JBOGVG010000276.1:0-5299 GCA_050692435.1 Actinomycetota bacterium | reverse complement strand
GGAACCTGGTGACGGCTTCCCCGACATCGAGCACGTGCACGGTGATCGCGACGGTGGCCTCTCGGCTTTGAACGGTCGCGTCTGGGATGCCGCGCTCGACACCTGCGGTTACGTGCCTCGCCTCGTGCGCGAGTCGGTGCGGCTGCCGGGTATCACGGCCGGCCACTACACGTTCGTGTCCTCACTCTCGGTCTACCCCGACGATCTCGAGCAAGGCGCCACGGAGGCAACGCCCGGACATGGCCCGCCATTCCCCGACACCGAGGAGATCACCGACGACAGCTACGGCCCGTTGAAGGTCCGGTGCGAGCTGGAGGTGCAGGCCGCCTACGGCAAGCGGGCACTCATCGTGCGTCCTGGGTTCATCGTCGGGCCGCACGATCCGATCGACCGGTTCCCGTACTGGGTCCGGCGGGCCGCGAGGGGCGGGGAGATGCTCGCGCCGGAGCCGGCGGACCTTCGCGTGCAGCTCATGGATGCGCGGGACCTGGCGGCCTTCGTGATCAAGCACGTCGAAGCCGGGACCGGCGATGTGTTCAATCTAACTGGCCCGGAGGGCGTCCTTACGATGCGCGACCTGCTCGGAGCTTGCGTCGCTGCCGGGGACGCGGACACCGAGACCAACTGGGTCGGGCAGTCCTTCCTCCGCGAACGCGGCCTGCACGAGGCTGGCGAGCACGGCTGGGAGCAACTGCCGTACTGGTACCCGGAGGCGCCCGGCTTCTCCGCGTTCGATGTCTCAAAGGCGCTCGGCGCAGGACTCCGGTTCCGCCCGCTCGCCGAGACGATCGCCGACACGCTTGCCTGGGACCGCACACGGGGGCAGACCTGGCCGATGAGCGCAGGCATCACACTCGAACGCGAACGAGAGCTCCTGGACGCATGGCGCGAACTCCAGTGATCAAGCTCGCGAGACGGAGGCAACAAAGAAACAGGCGCGCTCGATCGGACGTAAGCCGCGAGAGGATATGGAGATCGTCAAGCCGATTCTCGATCTGGTGATACCTCAGAACTTGGGCCAGGGTTGGCCGTGGCCCTCGACGGTCATGGCCGGGGTGCCTACGGAGTAACCCCAGCGCCGCGGGAGATCGACCTTCTTCTCACATTTCGCGCAGGTGAAGGCCGTCCACCGCTTGGTCACGGTCTGACGATACCCGCACTCGGTGCAGGCGAAGAACGCGTTCTCTGCGGCGCACGTGAAGCACATGTAGACGATGGATTCGTCCCCCACGAGCTGGGGCGTGAGGCACCACGGGCAAGTCAGGTAGGCCAACCCTTTCCCTACTCGGCCGAAGGGTCCGGTTCCTTGAGCACTCGGGCCCTCTGCTCGTCGCGATAGGCACGGAGCCGCTCGCGATATTCCGGATGAGCACCGGCCACGATGCTCGTCGCCAGGATCGCGGCGTTCACCGCCCCCGCCTTGCCCACCGCCAATGTCCCCACCGGAACGCCGGCCGGCATCTGGACCATCGACAGCAGCGAGTCCAGTCCCGAGAGCTTGGACTCCATGGGCACCCCGAGCACCGGGAGCGTGGTCTTCGCCGCCACCGCACCGGGCAACGCCGCGGCGCCGCCAGCCGCGGCGATGATGACCTCCAGGCCCCGCTCCTGGGCGATGGCCGCGTACTCGGCCAGCTCGTCGGGGGTCCGGTGGGCCGAGAGCACGCGGGTCTCGAACGGCACGCCGAAGGACTGGAGGGTCTCAACCGCATGCCGCATCGTGTCCCAGTCGGACCTCGAGCCCATGATCACGCCCACCAGCGGTTCCGCCACGCCCTGACTCCTCTCCCCGATCCCGCAGCGGCCAAGTGTAGATTCTCGGCAGCCCGCTGCGCCGTTGGAGGAGGACGAGTGTCCGACCGGATCACCCGGCTGTTGGCCGGCTACGCGAGCGGCACCGAGTCCGGGGACCTGCCGGAGGAGACCGTCCACGAGGTGAAGCGTCGGATCCTCGACTCGATCGGCGTGGCCGTGGCTGCACTGGACGGAGACGCACCCGCGGCCGTCAGGGCCTACGCGGCGGACCTCCCTGATCGGAACGGGGCGACGATCTGGGGCTCGCAGCTCCGGGCCAATCCCGAGGTGGCCGGCTTCGCCAACGGCGTCGCCGTCCGGTACCTCGATTTCAACGACACGTACCTGTCGAGGGAACCACTCCACCCCAGCGACGTGATCGCCCCGTTGATGGCCCTGGCCGAGTGGGGCGACCGACCGGCGAACGACCTCCTGGCGGCCATCGCCACGGCGTACGAGGTCTCGGTCACCCTCTGCGACGCGGCAAGCCTGCGGACCCATGGGTGGGACCACGTGAACTACATCGGGATCGGCGTGGCCTGCGCCGCAGGGCAGCTGCTCCGGCTTCCGGTCGAGCGGATCGAGCACGCCGTCTCGGTCGCCACCGTCCCTCACGCGGCCATGCGCGAGACCAGGGCCGGGGAGCTCTCCATGTGGAAGGGCGCGGCTGCGGCCAACGCCGCCCGGAACGCCGTGTTCGCCACACTGCTGTCCGAGAAGGGCATGACCGGCCCGGCCCGGCCGTTCGAGGGCGAGATGGCTTTCGTCCGACAGCTCCTCAACGGCGAGGGATTCGACCAGGAGGTCCTGTCGCGTTTGGAGGCCAAGGCGCCGCCGAGACGGATCCTCGACACCCACATCAAGTTCTGGCCGGTCGAATACCACGCGCAGAGCGCCGTCGACGCCGCCCTCCAGTTCCCCGAGGGCTTCCTCCGGAACGCGGACAGGATCAAGTCGATCGAGATCGACACATTCGATGCTGCCTACCAGATCATCGCCAAGGACCCGGAGAAGTGGGACCCGAAGACTCGCGAGACGGCCGACCACTCGCTCCAGTACATCGGGGTGGCCGCGCTCCTGGACGGCGAGGTCACGAGCCGGACGTTCGGGCCAGAGCGGTTCCGCGAGCCCCGAACCCTCGACATCCTGAAGGAGCGGGTGACCGTCCGCGAGGACCCGGAGCTGTCCGCGGGATACCCTGAAGGCATCCCCAACCGGATCACGGTCACGACGACGGGCGGGGATCGTGAGGTGCGAGAGGTCCGCCATCCGAGAGGGCACGCGCGCAATCCGATGACCGACGAGGAGCTCGTGGCGAAGTACCGGACGAACGTGGAGGGACGGCTCGACGCCGAACGCATGGCGTCGGTGGAGCGGCTGGTGTGGGACCTGGACCAAGAAGAGAACCTGCAAGCGCTCGCCCGGGCGCTGGCCGAGCGCCGATGACCTGGCTCACGCCCGACCCCGGCGAGCATCCTGCGAAGCGGTTCCGGCAAATGCTCGAGGCGGACGAGACGATCCTCGCGCCCGGCGTGTTCAACGGCCTCACGGCGCTCCTGGCCAAGCGGGCGGGTGCGGAGGCGCTGTATCTGTCGGGCGCCGCATTCTCGGCCAGCATGGGGATGCCGGATGTCGGGCTGTTCACGCTGGACGAGTTGCAGCGCAACGCTCGGCAGATCGTCCGGGTCACCCGCATCCCTTTGATCGTCGACGCGGACACCGGGTTCGGGGGCGCGTTGAACGTCATGCGGACGGTGCGCGAGCTGGAGGGGGCGCGCTGCGCGGCCATCCAGATCGAGGATCAGGTCGACCCGAAGCGCTGCGGCCATCTGGACGGCAAGCAGGTCACCACCGCCGACGCGTTCGCCGAGAAGGTGGCCGCCGCGGCGCAGGCCCGGGAGAACCTGGTGGTCATCGCCAGGACCGACTCGCGGGGCACCGACGGGTTCGACGAGGCCGTGAGCCGAGGTCTGGCCTATCGCGAGGCCGGTGCCGACGTGATCTTCCCCGAGGCCCTGGAGTCCGAGGACGAGTTCGCCGCCTACGCGAAGGCCGTGCCGGGCCCCCTGCTGGCGAACATGACCGAGTTCGGCAAGAGCCCGAACCTTTCGGCCGAGCGCCTGGCGAAGCTGGGGTACCGGATCGTGATCTTCCCGGTGTCGGCCGCGCGGGTGGCGGCGAAGGTCGTCGGCGGGTTCTACGAGGAGCTCCTCCGGGAGGGCAACCAGTCCGCGTGGATCGACCGGATGATGACCCGGGACGAGCTCTACGAGCTGATCGGATACGACGACTACGCAGAGCTCGATCGCCGATTGTCGTCCGCCACGAGGCGGCGGAAGTGACACCCACCGACGCGTAGTAGGCTTCGGGACTTCCGCACGGTGACGTCCAGACCCCCCGAAGGAGGAACCGTGAAGAAACCACTCGCAACTATCGGCTTGGCCATGCTGGCCGTGCTCATCGGCCTGGTGCCCGCCGCGAGCGTCGCCGCGGCGTCGAGACCCTCCTCCTACACCCTGCCCGGAGATGCCGTCTTTCCCGAAGGGGTGGCCTACCAGCCGACCACCGGCAACTTCTTCGTCTCGAGCACGACCGACGGCTCCATCCTCCGTGGCAACGTCATGGAGCCCACCGCGTCCCCGTTCATCGCCGGTGGGGGTATCCAGTTCTCCGCCATCGGCGTGAAGGTCGACGACGCGGGCCGCCTCATCGTCGCCGGTGGGGTTACGGGAGAGGTGCGAGTCTACGATGCCGCAACCGGTACGCTGATCCGAACGTTCACCACCGGCGCGGGCGGCTTCCTGAACGACATCGCCGTGGCCAAGAACGGCGACCTGCTCGTGACCGACTCGTTCCGGCCGGTGCTGTGGCGGGTCCCGGCGGCGGAGATCCAACCGGGAGCGCCGGCGGCGGCCGAGGCCTGGCTCGACCTGACCGGAGAGATCCCGTACGTCGCGGGTGAGTTCAACGTGAACGGGATCGTGGCCACCGAGAACGGAAAGCGCCTGGTCGTCTCGCAGGCCTTCACCAGCGAGCTGTTCCGGATCAACGTCGCCACCAAGGAAGTGACGGAGGTCGACCTCGGCGGCGAGGCGGTGGCCGGCGACGGGCTCGCGCTGGTGGGCCGGATCCTGTACGCGGGCGAGCCGTTCCTCCACCAGATTGCCAAGGTGTCGCTGTCGGGCGATCTGAGCGCCGGGACGGTCCTGTCGAGGACGACGGATCCGTCGTTCCTCACGCCGACCACGGTCGCGGTGGCGGCAGGTCGCCTCCTGGTGGTCAACTCGGAGTTCGAGCGGCTGTTCGCCGGCCTGCCACCGATCCTGCCGTTCACCATCTCGAGCATCCCGCTGCCGTAAGGGGGCTAGCGGTCGGCCGCGAGCTTGTCGCCGAGCTCGCGGGCCACGTCGATGAGCGCGAGCACGTCCTCCTCGGTGGTGCGGAAGTTCACGAAGCACGGACGGAGGTAGACCTCGTCGTCGATCAACGCCGAGGCGAGATACAC
>JBOGVG010000275.1:0-7589 GCA_050692435.1 Actinomycetota bacterium | reverse complement strand
GCCGTGATCTTCGTGTCGGAGTTCACCGTGAAGGTCGTGGTCGATTTGTTCTTGAACTTCACGTCGGTCGCCCCGGTGAAGTTGGTTCCGTTGATCGTGACCACCGTGCCGACCGGCCCGAACGTTGGCGAGAACGAGTTGATCGACGGCGCCGCCGTGGCCGTTACGACGAAGTCCGACGAGCTGGTGGCCGTGCCGTCGGGGGTCGTCACCGAGATGGGCCCCGTCGTGGTCCCGCTCGGCACGGTGGCCTTGATCCTCGTGTTCGAGTCGACCGTGAAGGTCGCCACCGTGTTCTTGAACTTGACCTCGGTCGCGCTGTTGAAGTTGGTGCCCTTGATCGTCACCGAGGTGCCGACCGGACCGCTCTGCGGCGAGAACGACGTGATCGTGGGCGGCGCCGCCAGCGCCACGTCGGTAAGCAGTCCCGCCGTGAGCAGGACGACCAGCGCCGGGACCGACAGGAGACGGCGGACGAAGGTCCTGCGCGCAGCAGCCGTGGACATGTGGCATCCCCCCTCATGGGGAAGCGATCGGAGGGCGCCCCCCAGGCGAACCTAGCCCATCATCGGGCAGACGAGCAATCGGACCAAAGACCGAATTCCCAGGCGAAAGACGACCTCAGAGCGCTCCAGGTTCCCGGAGGGCCCGCCCCTGAGTGCCTCCCCATGACGGGCCGGCAACGCTAGCCGAGCTCGACCCGACGTTTCAGGCGCTCCAGGGCGTTCTCGATGACCCGCTTCGCCCCCTGGGTCCGGACGAACCCGGGCAGCAGGACCCCGAGCTCGACGTTTAGCCGGTACGTGACCTCGGTCTCGCCGTCGTCGAGCTCGTCCAGCAGGTACTCGCCCGAGATGTTGTTGACCGCGCCGCGGGCCTCCCGGGTCACCCAGGACAGGCCGGCGTCCCCCGGCGCGTACCGGTAGGCCAGCGTGTACGACGCCCGGCCCAGGACCGGCACGTCGACCTCGAAGGCGACTTCCGTGGCCAGCCCGCCCTCGCCCCGCTGGAGGACCGAGGCGGACTTCACGTCGGCCCACTCCGGGTAGGCCTCGTAGTCCGTGATCACGTCCATGACCTCGGCGGCGGACGCCTCAATCACGATGGAACCCTCTGCGTGCTCCCCCATCCGGTAGGGAATGGTACTGGCCGCTACCGGGCGCGGGAGGCCGGGACCACGACCAGGGTGGCCAGGAGCACCACCGAGAGGATCACCAGGGCCACCGATCCCCACAGGAGCGCCCGGGAGGTGACGAGCGGCCGAACCCCGGAGGCGATCCGGTGGGCGTCCACGGCGGACGTCACCCACAGCACGACGATCGCGGCCACGAACAAGACGAGCAGCGGGATCGTGGGCCCCAGCCCGCTCGACCCCGTGCTGGAAAGGAGCATCAGGACGACCGTCCCCACCGTCCAAAGCGAGATGGCCATCCACACGATCGCGTCGAGTGCCCGCCCGCACTTCCAGTGCCCCAGGCCCGGGAGGGCCAGGGACCAGACCGCCGCCTCCCTGGAGGACACCCGGGGGCCGTGTTCGGTGTCCTGGAACAACCGAGCGAACGACGTGCCGCAGACAGCGCACCGGTTCAGCTCGATGGGGTTCCGGTTGCCGCAGACCGGACAGGGCCAGGCCGGCTCGGCCTCCGAGGCTGGGACGGGGGCGGCGCTCGCAGGCTCGGGTTTTTTGGCGCCGGCCTCCTCCTCCGCCGCCGGAACAACCCTTCCTTCGGTGGCCGCGGCGACCGGCGCGCGATGAACGGGTTCGGCCGCAGGGGCTCGCAGAGACGCGTAGCACTGGCCGCACCACTCCGCGTCTGCGGAGACCAGGGCACCGCAGGTGGGACACCGCCTCTCGCTCATGGCATGAGAGTACTTCGGCGTTCGCGGCGGTTCGGTGAAGCGGGCGCGTTTCGGCCCAGAGGCTACGCGGTCGCCTCCCGGAGCCACCCCGCGAGCTGGGCCGCGGCCCGGGGCCACGTGTAGAACCGCTCCACTCGTTCGCGACCGGCCTTCCCCATCCGCTCGGCCAGGGCCGGGTCCGAAAGCAGGGTGGCCACCGCGTCGGCCACTGCGCTCACGTCACGCCCGTTCACCAGGACCCCCGTCTCCCCGTCGATCAGCGACTCGCGAGCCCCGCCGGAGTCGCCCACCACCACCGGCCGCCCGCACGCCGCGGCCTCGATGAACACGTTCCCCCACCCTTCCACCTCCAGGCCGCCCAGGCGGCTCCGGCAGGGCATGGCGAATACGTCGCCGGCCGTGTAGTACCGGGGAAGCTCTCCCTCAGAGACCTGGCCGGCGACGACCACGGACCCCGGTGGCGCGTCGGCCGCCAGCTTCTCCAGGCTCGGCCGGTACCGGCCGCCCCCTACGAGCAGTAGTGCGGCGTCGGGGACGCGGCGCCGGATCTCGGGCATCGCCCGGATCAGGACGTCCTGGCCCTTCCTGGCAACCAGGCGGCTGACGCACACCACCACCGGCCGGTCGGCGAGGCCGTGGCGCTCCCGGATTTCCTCGGTGGGCAGGCCGGGATGGAATGCATCCAGGTCGGCGCCGGGATACAGCACCGACACCGGTACGGGGTCCGGCACCGCCGTCCGAACGACCCTGGCGATGAACGCGCTGCACATCACGGGGACCCGCGATGCCCGAGACGTCATGTGCCGGAGCGAGGCGTGGGCCCCGGGGATCAGCGAGAGCCAGAAGTCGAACCCGTGGGCGGCGACCAGGTACGGAATCCCCCGCCGGGCCAAGCCAGGCCCCGCCGCGGCCAGGGGCATCGCGTCGCCAAACAGCACGACCCTCGCCCCGGTCTCATGAACCGCCTGTGTCATTCGCCGGCGGGTCTTGGGCGTAGGCCACGCGAACTCCCGAGGCTCCCGGATCACTCGGTAGGGCTCCGCCGCGTCGAACGCCTCGGACCCAGCCCACCGGGGGGCGAACACCGCGATCCGATCCGGCGGGAGCTCGCGGACCAGCGCGTGGAGGGTTCGTTGGATCCCGCCGACGCGGGGCGGATAGTCGTTCGTGACGAGCAGCGTCCGCGGAATGTGCACGGGCGCCTATCCTCTCAGAAGGGTGGACACCAACGTGCTCGAGGAGCAGGTCCGGGCCCTCGACGAGGGCCGGGCGTTCGTCGACGGCTCGCGCCTTCGCATGGTCGAGGCGGTCGGAGGGGACGCCGCCGCGTGGCTGAACGACCTCGTCACGGCGGCGGTCGAAGACCTGGCGGAGAAAGAGGCCGTCCGGTCGCTGCTGCTCACTCCAACCGGACGGGTCCGAGCCGACTTCCACGTCGCACGAGCAAGCGAGCGGTTCCTGCTCCTTCAGGACCCCGACCAGCCCATGGCCGTCTACGATCTGCTTGAGCAGTACGTGCTCTCCTCCGACGTCGCGCTCCGCGATCCCGGCGGCGACATCGGGCCGATCCTTGTCCCCACGCCCTCGGGATGGAGCGTCGCATGGGCTCCTCCTGCCGGCGCCGCCCCGGCGGACCCCCAGGCGGCCGAAGTCTGGCGGATCCGCAGGGGGATCCCCCGGTTCCCCATCGACTTCAACGAGGACTCGTTGCCCGCGGAGGCTGGCCTCGAGCACCTCATCGACTTCGCCAAAGGGTGCTTCCTAGGCCAGGAGTCGGTGGCCAAGGTCCGCAACATGGGCCATCCCCGCCGCGCGGTGGTTGCGCTCCGGGCGACGGAGCCGGTGCACGTCGGGGAGCGCGTGCTGGCGGGGGGCCAGGACGTGGGCGAGGTGACCAGCGCCGCCCCCTTCGGCATCGGGACGGCCCTCATCGCTTCCGTCCGGTGGGAGGCCCGCTCCGGCGGCCTGCACAGCGCGTCCGGCCCGGCGCTCGCTCCCGCCTGAGGCCGCTCGGCCCGCCCGTCTACTACGACGGTGCCGAGTTTTCAAGACTTCACTTGCCCAACCCCGGGCGATAAGTATGGGGTGGCTTGCGAATGCGCCCTCCGGCGGCAGGTTCAAGCGCATTGAGCGTCGGAACAGGCTTCGGCAGCAGGCTACGGCAACAGGAGCGCAAACGGGTGAGCAGGCAGCCCATCGCCACCATCGACCTGAAAACCCTTCCTCCGAACCCTTCCCCACCGGACATGTGGCAGGACAAGGCGGCCTGCTTCGGCATCGAGCCCGACACCTTCTTCCCCACCTCCGAGGAGGAGGCCGGCCCCGCCCTGGCCTACTGCGCGGCGTGCGAGATCCGCGAGATGTGCCTTGCCTGGGCCCTCAAGAACGGCGAGCGGTACGGGGTGTGGGGCGGCCTCACGGAGCAGCAGCGGCGGCGGCTGGTCCGGTTCGTGGCCTGACCCGCCGGCTGGTCACCGGGCGCCCGGCCACCCATACTGGGCTGTCCTATGAGCGACATCGTGGTCCAGGCCGCCGCGCCCCTTCGGATCAGCTTCGTGGGTGGCGGGACCGACTTCCCCCACTGGTACGAGCTCCATGGCGGAGCCGTGCTCTCGGCCACGATCGACCACTTCGTCACGGTCACCCTTCACCCTCGGGACGACGACCGGATCAAGATCCGCTCGCTCGACCTGGAACAGCTCGTCCAGTACCACTTGGAAGACGCCCCGGTGTACGACGGCGTCATGGACCTTCCGAAGGCGGCCATCGACCGGATCGGGATGCACCGAGGGGTGGATCTCGACATCCGATCGGACGCCCCACCCGGCAGCGGCCTGGGTGGCTCCTCGGCGCTCGTGACCGGGGTGGTGGCAACGCTCGCCGCGTTCCACGGCCTGTCGGTCACGCGCGACGAGCTGGCCAAGGTGAGCTACGCCATCGAACGAGAGGACCTGGGAATCGCCGGAGGGTGGCAGGACCAGTACGCCGCGGCTTTCGGCGGATTCAACCTGATCGAGTTCTCCTCGTACGGCGCGACGGTCACGCCGGTGCGTGCCGCGACGCGCGTGCTGGCGACCCTCCGCTCGAACCTTCTGTTGTGTTACACGGGCCGGGTCAGGACGAACCTCGGGCTCATCGACACCCAGATCCGTCTGTTCCGGGAAGGACGCGAGGAGACCCTCCAGGGCATGAAGCAGCTCCAGACCACCGCTTACGAGATGCGCGACGCCCTGGAGGCCGGTGACGTCGATGCGCTGGGCGAGATGCTCCAGGAGGCCCACGAGAGCAAGAAGCGGATGAACCCCCAGATCGCCGAGGGCACCCCGATCGAGGGGCTCTTCGAGGCGGCCCGGCGGGCCGGGGCCGTTGGCGGGAAGATCTGCGGCGCGGGCGGAGGCGGATACCTCCTGCTGTACTGCAAGCCCGAGCGGCAGCCCGCCGTCCGGGAGGAGCTGGAACGCCTCGGTGGGCAGTTCGCGTCCTTCCAGTTCAACCCGTCGGGCGTGGAGGCCCGGGTCGGCGACGCGGTGTGGAGGCCGGCAAGACGATGAGCCGGCGGTTCGTGCTCCTCGACCGCGACGGGACCATCAACGAGGAGGCCGGCTACGTGATCGAGCCCGACCAGCTCCGGCTGATCCCGGGCGCCGCGAGCGCCCTCCGGGAGCTCAGGGAGGTGGGCCTCGGCCTCATCGTCGTGACGAACCAATCGCCCGTCGGGCGAGGATGGCTCACCAACCAGAGACTGGAGGAGATCAACGGTCGGCTGGCGCGCGCACTGGCCGAGGAGGGTGCCGGGCTCGACGCGGTGTACGTGTGCCCCCACCGGCCCGAGCAAGGATGCGACTGCCGGAAGCCCAAGCCCGGGCTGGCCGTGCGTGCCGCGCAGGATCATAGGTTCGAGCTCGCCGAGTCGTTCGTCGTCGGCGATCACGCGGCCGACATGGGCATGGCCAACGCGGTCGGGGCTACCGCCATCCTGGTCCGCACCGGCCACGGCGAGGAGGAGCTGGCGAACGGGGCCGGGGAGCTGGCCGACCACGTCGTGGCCGACCTCCGCGAGGCATCGGAACTGATCCAGGGCATCGCGCGGTCGGGGGCGCTGCGGTGAACGCCGAGGACCGGATCGGGCCCTATCTCGAGGAGACCGTAGGAACCATCACGCGAACGGCCGAGCGGTGCGCCGAGCAGATCGCCGAGGGGGCCGCCCTGATCGCCGACAGCATCCGGCGGGGAGGCAAGGTGCTGATCTGCGGCAACGGGGGAAGCGCCGCGGACAGCCAGCATCTCGCGGCCGAGCTCGTCGGCACGCTCACCCTCGACCGGCGCCGCCCGTCCATCCCGGCGATCGCGCTGACGACCGACACGTCGATCCTCACCGCGGTGGCCAACGACTTCGGCTTCGAGGGCGTCTTCGCCCGGCAGGTCGAGGGGTTGGGGCGCGCCGGCGACGTCCTGATCGGAATCTCGACGAGCGGCAACTCCGAGGACGTCCTGCTCGCCGTGGAGGTGGCAGGTCGGCAGGGGCTCCGGACCATCGCGCTGACCGGTGAGTCCGGCGGCAAGCTCGCGCCCACGGCCGACGTCGCCATCCGCGTCCCGAGCGACGAGACCTCGCACGTCCAGGAAGCCCACCTCGCGGTGGAGCAGCTGATCGCCTTCCTCGTCGAGGACGAGCTGTACCCGCAGCGCTAACGCCCCACGGTGAGGCCATCGGGGGACTGACTCCCGACCCTCGACCGTCGAACACCTGTTCGGATATCGTGAGCACCCCGTGCGGCCCCGCGGGGAGGCCGGCCAGTGCTCGCCCAGCCAGCCCAGACCACCCTGGCGGATGGTGTCCGTCTTCGCGAGGTGACGTCTTGGCGTGGTGGACCTGGAGACCACCGGCGGCTCCCCCGCCGACTCCCGGATCACCGAGATCGGGGCCGCGAAGTAACGGGACGGCGAGCGGATCGGCGTGTTCGAGACGCCGGTGAACCCCTGCGTCCTCATCCCGCCGTTCATCACGCACCTCACCAGCATCGACGACCTCGCCGTGGCCGGGGCGCCGCCCATAGAGTGGGTGCTGCCGGGGTTCGTGGAGTTCGCGCACGGCTGCGTGTTCGTGGCCCACAACGCCCGCTTCGACTTCGCGTTCCTGGACGCGAACCTCCAGCGCCGGGATTACGACCTCATGCCGCCTCCACCGGTGTGCACCGCGCGATTGGCCCGCCGGGTGGTGTGGCCCGACGTGCCGAACGTGCGCCTGACCACGTTCGCCCAGTACTTCCGGACCGGGGCCAGGCCGACCCACCGGGCTCTGCCCGACGCCGAGGCCTGCGCGAAGGTGCTCCATGGCCTCCTCGACCTGGGCGGTCGGCTCGGCATCCTCACCCTCGGAGACCTCCACGCCGCGGTGCGGGCCCGGGGGCGCCCGAACTTCGGGAAGATCCGGCCGGCCGAGCACCTCCCCCGGCGGCGGTGCGCGTACCTCAAGGTGGGCATGGCCGACGCATTACCACGATCAAGGTGGTGCGCGAGCCGAAGGGCGAAGGCGAGTTCCTGGGCCCATTCGGAACCGGCGAGCAGGCCCGGCTGGCCAAGGAGGCACTGGAGGACGCTTCCCCATCCGGCGATGCGCGAAGTCCATGCGCGCCTCGACCCGATTCGCGCCGTGCGCCCTGGCCGAGATGGGCCGGTGCCTCGCGCCCTGCGACGGGCGCGTGACCATCGAGCGCTACGGAGAGCTC
>JBOGVG010000274.1:0-14497 GCA_050692435.1 Actinomycetota bacterium | reverse complement strand
ACGGCTGGCCGGGCTCGGTCGCGGAGTTCCTGGACGTGATCGGGCCGCTCACGGATCCCCGGTCCTACGGCGGCGACCCGGCCGACGCCTTCGACGTGGTCGTCCCGTCGCTCCCGGGCTATGGATTCTCCGGGCCAACCCGTGACACCGGGTGGGACAGCTCGCGCATCGCCAAAGCGTGGAACCAGCTGATGCGCGCTATCGGCTATGACCGATACGGCGCGCACGGAGGTGACGCCGGCGCGTTGATCTCCCGCGAGTTGGGCATCCTGAAGCCCGCCGGCCTCGTGGGCGTGCACGTCCTGCAGATCTTCGCGTTCCCTTCCGGGGACCCCGCCGAGATGACCGGCCTCTCCGATTTCGACCAGGAAGCTCTTCAGATCCTCTCGGGCTTCGAGGACCGCGCCGGCTACCTGAAGATCCAGCAGACCCGTCCCCAGACGCTGGCCTACGGACTCACCGACTCTCCGGCCGGCCAGCTCGCCTGGAACAGCGAGCTGTTCATGGGGTTCGCCGGCGAGAACGTGGATGCCGTCGATCGAGACCGGTTCCTCACCCATGTGATGCTGTACTGGCTGACCGCGACGGCCGGGTCATCGGCCCGCCAGTACTACGAGGACGCGCGCACCGGTGCCGGGTACCGGGAAGTGCCGAACATCGTTCCGACCGGCGTGGCCGTGTTCAAGAACGACTTCCACACCATCCGCCGCTTCGCGGAGCGCGCGAACAACATCGTCCACTGGTCGGTGTTCGACCGCGGTGGACACTTCGCCGCCATGGACGCGCCCGACCTGCTGATCGGCGACCTACGCGAGTTCTTCCGCCAGTTCCGCTGAGAGGATCAGGCATGCCCGGACGACCGTCGTCCCCCGCCGTCACGAAGCGACACCGGAGCGGAGCGGGTGATGTGCTCGGGCCACGTGCCCTCAATCGCGCCCTGCTCGAGCGGCAGATGCTGCTCCGGCGGCGGAGGATCCCCGTCCTCGACGCGGTCGAGCTGCTGGTCGGCATGCAGGCGCAGGTGCCGAATGACCCGTACGTCGGCCTGTGGACGCGGCTGGACCGCTTCCGCGCCGAGACGCTGGCCACTGCGATGGGCGAGCGGCGCGCGGTCCGGATGACCCTGCTGCGAGGGACGCTCCATCTCGTGACCGCCCGAGATGCCCTCGCCCTGCGACCAGTGATCCAGCCCGTCGTGCAGCGCACCCTGTACGGCCAAACCCCGTTCCGCCGGGCGCTCGCGGGGATCGACGTCGATGAGCTCATCGCGGTGTTGAGAGAACAACTCGAGGAACGTCCGCGCACCCGTGCCGAGCTCGTGCGGGTGTTCGGCGAGCGCTGGCCCGACCACGACGTGTCGTCGCTCGCCTACGCCATGTATCTGCTGCCGCTGGTCCAGGTCACCCCCCGCGGCATCTGGGGGCAGACCGGACAGTCCGCGTTCACCACGGTTGCCGCCTGGCTCGGCCGGCCGCTCGAGACCGATGTCTCGCCGGACGAGATGATCTTGCGGTACCTTGTGGCATTCGGCCCCTCTACCGTCGCGGACGTGCAGACGTGGTCGGGCCTGACCGGGATGCGAGCCGTGTTCGAACGACTCGGCCCGCGCCTCCGCACGTTCCGCGACGAGCGGGGCCGCGAGCTCTTCGACGTGCCGGGCGCGCCGCTCCCCGACCCTGACACTCCGGCCCCGCTGCGGTTCCTGCCCGAGTACGACAACGCGTTCCTGGCCCACGCCGACCGGAGCCGCATCGTCTCCGATGAGCATCGGAGGCGCCCCGTCATCGTGGGGGGCGCCACGGTGCTCGTCGACGGCTTCATCCAAGCGATGTGGAACATCGAGCGCGCCGGCGCCGGAGCGACCCTGGTGATCGAACCCTTCGAACCGCTGGCGCCACGGGACCGCACAGCCGTGGTCGAGGAAGGCGCCCGCCTGCTCACCTTCGCGGCCGGGGACGCCCAGCCTCACAACATCCGGTTCACTGGTTCGGGGATCGAGGAAACTGAGGACTTCGGCGTGTGGAGGCGAGGACATGGAGGTCGCGCGGGGGATCCACCGACTGACCCAGGGCGTCGCCAACTTCTACCTGGTCGAGGACGAAGGCAAGTTCGTGTTGGTCGACGCGGGCGCGCCCCGAGACTGGGACCTTTTGGTGCGCACCGTTGCCGGCTTGGGACGCGGGCTGCAGGACCTGGACGCCGTGCTCCTCACCCACGCCCATTCGGACCACATCGGGTTCGCCGAGCGCGCTCGCACCGCGGCCGAGGCGCGGGTGTGGATCCACCAGGCGGATGCCGCCGTGGCCAAGGGCGCGAAGCCCGGGAAGAACGACGGGAAGGTCACGTCGTACCTCCTGCGTCCCGAGTTCTACCAAACCGTGTTCTCGCTGGCCCGACGGGGCGGGGCCAGGATCATCCCTGTGCGAGAGGTCTCCACCTTCGGCGACGGTGAGACCCTCGACGTGCCGGGACGCCCTCGGGTGATCCACGCGCCCGGTCACACGCCAGGGTGCTCCGCCTTGCTATTGGAAGCGCGGCGCGTGCTCCTCGCCGGCGACGTGTTAGCGACGAGGAACCCGCTCACGGGCCGGACCGGCCCGCAGGTCATGCCCTCGGCCCTCAACCGCGACACCCCGCAGGCGCTCCGGACCCTCGACGTCCTGGACCCGATCCCGGCCGACCTGGTGCTGCCCGGCCACGGCGAGCCGTGGACCGGAAGCCCTGGTGAGGCGGCCCGGATGGCCAGGGAGGCCGGACGATCGTAGACGGTCTGGACTAAGTCATAGACTTAGTCTAAGCTCTGAGCCTATGCCACCGGTAAACGTCCACGAGGCCAAGACCCACTTCTCGAAGCTCCTCGAGCGCGTCGCCCTCGGGGAAGAGGTCGTCATCGCCAGGGCCGGCCACCCCGTCGCGAGGCTGGTCCCCATCGCGCCGGAGATCCCCGAGCGCTCGCCGGGCAGCGCCCGAGGTGATGTGTGGGTCGGTGATAACTTCGACGCCCCGCTCCCCGAGGACCTCCGGGCCTCGTTCGAGTGAGGCTGCTGCTCGACACGCACGCGTTCCTGTGGTGGATCGGCGACGACCCGCGCCTGTCGCCACGCGCCGCCGCCCTCGTCGCCGACGGCGCGAACGAGGTGCACGTGAGCGCCGCGAGCGCATGGGAGATCGTGGTGAAGACCAGCCTGGGCCGCGTCGAGGTCCCCGAGCCCGTCGACCGGTTCCTCGTCGCGCAGCTGGAAGCGAACGCCTTCCTCCCGCTCCCCATCCACATGCGCCACGCCTTCGGCTTGGCGGCGCTGCCCGACGTCCATCGAGACCCGTTCGACCGGATCCTGGTCGCGCAAGCCGTGGCGGATGATCTGACCCTCGTGTCCGGCGACCGGATCCTGCAACGCTACCCGATCACCGTCGAGTGGTGATCGACCCTCGCCGTCCGAGGGAACCTCAGCGCGGCTGGAAGTGACGCCGGCACCGCGCTTGATACTTCTCCGAGCCGCCCACGTGCTCCGGGACCAGGTCGGTGTCGCTCGCCGCCGAGGGGGCCACGCGGACGTGGTAGATCGCATCGGTGCCGCAGACCGTGCAGATCGCGGTGAGCTTGTCCACCCGCTCCGCCAGGGCCATGAGCGACGGCAGTGGCTCGAATGGCTGGCCGACGAACGTGACGTCGAGACCCGCCACCACCACGACCAGGCCGGCGGCGGCCAGCTCGCCCACGATCCCGACGAGTTCCGGTCCGAAGAAGTGGGCCTCGTCGATCGCAACCATGTCGGTCCCGGCGGGGACTGTCTCATGGATGTTGGCCGCCGACGGCACGGCCTGTGAGGGGTAATCGAGACCGGCGTGCGATGCGATCCGGTCCGTCCCTTCCCGCGTGTCCAGCGCGTGCGTCAGGACCCGGACGCTTCGGCCGGCGACGCCGGCCCGTCGGACCCTCCGCAGCAGCTCCTCGGTCTTGCCCGCGAACATGGGGCCGGCGATGACCTCGACCCGACCCGGCTCCCTCTCCACGGCCACATCATGGCGGATCGACCCCCGTACCTGTCGTGAACCCATGAGCCTCGAACGACGGTTCGATGACGTCCTGGCTGCCGCGAGGCGCGCTGCGCCGGTGGACACGCTGAACGACGGCGGCACCGACACCGCGGACGAAGTGAACGACGGCGCGAGCGAGCCGGGGACCGACACGGCCAACGAGAGCCCCGACGGGCACGGTGAAGATGGTTCGGCCAACGCCGGGGGGAACCCGTAGCGGGCGATCGGCAGCCGATCCTGGCTCCCGGGCTTCGGCGGCCACCCTCGCCCCGGCCGCCACTATGCTTGGGCGGTGCCCCTGTACCGCCTGTCCGAGCCCGCGGATCAGCTCGTCGCCCCGGCCATCGTCGCGGCGTTCGACGCGTGGATCGACGCGGCCGGGGCATCCACCGCCGCGACCGCGCTGATCGGCAGTGACGGCGAGAGCCTCGCAACCTTCGACCCGGACGTGCTGTTCGACTACCGGGCTCGCCGGCCCGTCCTCGACATCGTCGACGGCACCCTGACCGAGCTGGTCTGGCCGGACCTCGCGGTGAAACGGGCGCGGGTGGGTGGGCGCGACCTCCTCGTCCTGACCGGACCCGAGCCGGACTTCCGGTGGAGGGAGCTCTCGCAAGACGTGTTCGAGATCGCGCTTCGCCTCGGCGTCGTGGAGTGGGTGAGCCTCGGGGCGATCCCCGCGGCCGTCCCGCACACCCGGCCGGTCCCCATCCTGGCAACGGCGTCGAAACAGGGCCTCCTGGCCGAGGACGAACAGCAGGGCCCCGGCGGGCTCCTCCGCGTCCCCTCCGCCGCCCTCAGTACGATCGAGCTCGCCGTCTCCGGTGGCGGCATCCCCGCGGTGGGGTTCTACGCTCAGGTCCCCCACTATGTGACCGGCCCGTTCCCCGCCGCCACCATCGCCATCCTCGAGCACGCCGGCCGACACCTCGGCGTGGAGTTCCCCCTCGGCTCCCTCCCCGACGAGGCCAAAGCCCAGCGCGAGGCCCTGGACGCCGCCGTCGCCGACAACCCGGAGTCGCGCGCCTACGTCGAGCGGCTGGAGACCATCGCGGACGAGCCGAGCACCTCAGGCGAGGACCTCGCCTCGGAGATCGAGCGGTTCCTCCAGCAGCGCGCCGACGGGGGCGACCAGCCACCCATCGGCGAGCGCTGAGCTCGGCCGGGCGGTCGATCCCGGTTCCTCCCGTTCGTCGGTAGGGTGGGCTCGTCGCTCACAGGGAGGCTGGGATGGAATCGCCGACGCAGATCAGGCCCAGGGGACTGGCCGACTACCTCGACGTGCTCACGAAGGCCGTGTTCCAGTCCGGGATCAGCTGGCGGGTGGTCGAGGCGAAGTGGTCCGGCACCCGCGAGGCGCTCCGGGGCTTCGACCCCGAGAGGGTGGCGAACCTATCGCCGAAGGACATCGACACGCTCTCCGCCGACACGCGCCTCATCCGCAACCGCCGAAAGATCGAGGCCACCGTGGAGAACGCGGAGACGATGCTCGCCCTGGACCGGGAGCATGGAGGCTTCAAGAGGTACCTTCGGTCCCACCCTGACTTCGAGACGCTCTCGGCCGACCTGGTCGACCGGTTCAAGTTCCTCGGCGACATGGGCGCGTACTACTTCCTTTACGTGGTCGGTGAGGCGGTCCCGCCCCACGAGGACTGGATGGCCAGGCACCGTCCGCAGGGGTTCGGCGCGCGGCCGGCCGCTCGGACGGCCGGCGGCGGCGCTCGCGGCCGCGCGCCCGCTGAGGGAGGCTCCGACACCCGGGGTTGACGTTTCCCCCATGTAGTGGTTCGATATATCGAAGCGATATAGTCACCCGATATATCGAGGCACAACACCGAGGGAAAGGAACCCACCACCGGATGCTCGAGCTCGCGATCCTAGGGCTGCTGAAAGAGCGGTCCATGCACGGCTACCAGCTCTCCAAGCGGCTGACCGACACCCTGGGCGGGTTCTGGCGGGTCTCCTACGGCTCGCTATACCCGACCCTCCGGCGCCTGGAGCGAGACGGCGCCGTCGAGCGGATCTTCGACCAGCAGGAGGTCGGCCGGCGCAAGAACGTCTACCGGATCACCGGGAAGGGCGAGGAGCTGTTCCAGCACCTGCTGGAGGAGGCCGGAGCCGAGTCCTCCTCCGAGGACAACCGGTTCCGGGTCCGGCTCGCGTTCTTCAAGTACCTCGCTCCCGACACGCGCATCCGCCTCCTGGAGAAGCGCCGCGCGTACCTCGAGGAGCGCCTGTCCACCATCACGACGTCGCTATCAGCCATGCGCGAGCGGTTCGACACCTACACGCTCTCGCTGATGCAGCACGGCCGGGAGTCCACCGAGCAGGACATCGCGTGGCTGGACGGCCTCATCACCGCGGAACGCCGCCAGTCCCGATCACCCAGGGGGGGAACGAAGCGCCGCCAGGCTCGGGCGCTTCGCGGAAAGGAGCGCGCCACATGAGCAAGGTCCGTCTCGCGATCGTCGGCGTGGGAAACTGCGCGTCGTCGCTCGTCCAGGGGCTGGGGTACTACAAGGACGCGGACCCCGAGGACCGCGTGCCGGGCCTGATGCACGTGCGGCTCGGCCCGTACCACGTCTCGGACGTCGAGGTCGTCGCGGCGTTCGACGTGGACGCGAAAAAGGTGGGCAAGGACCTCGCGGAGGCCATCGTCTCCGAACCCAACAACACCATCCGGTTCGCCGACGTGCCGCCTACGGGCATCGCCGTCCGGCGCGGCCCTACGCTCGACGCCCTGGGCAAGTACTACCGCGAGACCATCGTGGAGTCGGATCAGCCGGAGGTCGATGTGGCCCAGGTCCTGCGCGACGTCCGAGCCGACGTCCTGGTGTGCTACCTGCCCGTCGGCAGCGAGAGCGCCGCGAAGCACTACGCCCAGGCCGCTCTCGACGCGGGGGTGGCCCTGGTGAACTGCCTGCCGGTGTTCATCGCCTCGGACCGGACATGGGCGAAGAAGTTCGTGAAGGCCGGCCTTCCGATCGTGGGAGACGACATCAAGAGCCAGGTCGGGGCCACCATCGTCCACCGCGTTCTCACGAAGCTGTTCGAGGACCGCGGCGTGAAGCTGAACCGGACCTACCAGCTGAACTTCGGCGGCAACATGGACTTCATGAACATGCTTGAGCGGGACCGGCTGGTGTCCAAGAAGCAGTCAAAGACCCAGTCGGTGCAGAGCCAGCTGGAGAAGCCCCTCGACAAGCAGAACATCCACATCGGACCCTCGGACTACGTGCCGTGGCTGGAGGATCGGAAGTGGGCCCAGATCCGCCTGGAGGGGCAGGCTTTCGGCGACGTGCCGCTCAGCGTGGAGCTGAAGCTCGAGGTGTGGGATAGCCCGAACTCAGCGGGCGTGGCCATCGACGCCATCCGGTGCGCGAAGGTGGCCAAGGACCGCGGGGTGGCCGGACCGCTGATCGGCCCCAGCGCCTACCTCATGAAGTCGCCGCCGGTACAGTTCACCGACGACATGGCTCGCGAGATGGTCGAGGAGTTCATCCTGGGTAACGGAGACAGCCGATCCGCCGACTGGACCGCATTCTTCGACGCCCAGCCCGCCTGATCAGCCCGGCCAGATCAGCCGACGTACCCCTCCACAGTCCGCTGGTCGCGGACCTTGGCCTCGTCTGGGTCCAGCCCGGCCGAGCGGCGGGCCCGGCGCTGATGGAGGAGGTCCCAGCACTGGTCCAGGGTGACCTCGAGACGCTTCATCCGCTCGCGCTCCTTGTGGGTCACCTGCCCGCCGGACTCCCGCTCGAAGAGCTCGTGCTCCTCGTGCGCGAGCTCGTTGATCCGGTCGATGACCTCTTGGTCCTTCATCGCTCGGTTCCTTTCAGTCGTCAGCTCGCCGTTCTCCCTCGCCCTTCACCAACATCGGCCCACCCCTAATGCTTCCCCAACGGGAAGGGTGAACATGCGAAGTGTCAAGAGAGAGCTCGAGATCTTCACGTACCCGGATCCCGGGCCCGAGCCTAGCTGTCAAGCTTCGCGGCGAGCGCGCGGACCCGTTCCGGGTCCACAACGCCGGCGACCTCGGTCTCGACGCTGGCCGCCGCCGCGGCCACGCCGATCAACACGGCCCGGTCCAGGTCTCCGCCCCGCTCGAGGGTGCCGACCAGCCCGGCCACGAGGGAGTCCCCGGCTCCGATGGGGTTTCGGACCTCGACCTTGGGGGCCTCCACCCACCGGCGCACGGAGGCGGTGGCCACGGCCACCCCCGCCGCACCAGCAGTGACCACGGCGGTCCCAGCGCCTCGAGCGACCAGCTCGGACGCGGCGTCCAGCGCCCGGGGCCGAACCTCCAGCGAGCCGTCATCCACGGGCTGTGACTCCGTCCCGAGCAGCACACCCTCGGCCTCGGCGAGGTTCGGCGTCGCCAGGTCGGGCCGAGCCTCCAGGGCAGCGGCCAGCTGGGCGCCCATCGCGTCCACGAGCGCACGCACGTCCCTGGCCCGAGCCACCCGCACCAACCGGGCGCAGGCGTCCGGGGGGCTGCTCGGAGGCAAGCTGCCGATGCACACCAGGAACCCGTTGCCGGACAGGTTCGTCGCCACGGCCCGCTCGTAGGCTTCCCAGTCACGTTCCGCGAGGGCAGGGCCAGGCTCGTTGAGGACGGTCACTCGCCCACTCTCCTCCAGGATCACGGAGGCGGCCCGGACCTCCCCGCCCGACTGCACCGGGACCACGTCCAGGCCCTCGTCGCCGAGGAGCTCCACCACCGCCCGGCCGGTTCGGCCGGGGGCCACCGCCACCAGTGTTGCGGGGAAGCCCAGGGCCCGAGCCACCCGGGCCACGTTCACGCCCTTTCCACCGGGGGTGACGATGGCCGTCGAGAACCGAAGGACCTCGCCGGGGCGCAACTCCTCGATGGTCAGGGTCCGGTCGGTGGTGAGGTTGGGGCCTGCGATGAGCATCGGCGCGGTCAGGCCGGTCCCGGGGCCGGACGGACCGAGATCCGAAGCTCGGTGGATCGAGCCTCCAGGTGTTCCAGCACCGGCAGGACGCCCGCCGCTCGATCGGCCGCCCGGCCCAGGACCGAGCAGTTCGCCGGCTCCAAGCCGAGCACGTAGATCCCCCGCCGGGTATGGACCCACTGGTGGAATCGGGGGAGCTCGGCGTGCCGCCACCGCACCTCGAGCTCGAGCCCGAGCGAGGTGTTGACCACCGAGGCCCCGGCCCACCCCGAGGGGTCCGGCCGGACCCGGTGCTCGAACACCATCTCGGCGGCTCCGGGCTCGGGCGGCCGGGGCGCCATCCAGGAGTCCAACCCGCGATCCGCGTCGTCGTCGCGAGGGAGCACGTCCTCGGAGTCGATCTCCACCCGCGCCCCCTCGTCGAACAGCGGAACGCCCACGTTCACGTGGTACAAGATGGGAGCGGGCTCCGGGCCGACCCCCAGGTTCGTCGTGACGTCGGCCAGCTCGACCAGTCCCGTCCCGGTTCGGGTTCGAACCGTTCGCTCCACCCGCAGGTGCGCGCTCGGCGTCTCCATCTCGTCGACCGTCGCCCGGGCGGTGAGGACCACGTCGCCGTCCTCGAACTCGCGGTCCACTCGGACGTCGGAGGCCCGAAGGTGGGAGTACCGGCCGTGGAGGCCGTGGCCTTCGGATGGAGCGCCCACGTTCCGCAGCCCGCAGGTGGTGACGAGTCCCCCGCCGAACGCCTCGATCCACGCCATGCCGTCGAGCGAGTCCAGGGGTGGCCGCTCGCCCACCGCCGAGATCCAGGCCAGCGGCACCCCTCGGAACCACACCGGTCCGAGGTCGAACCCCCGGTCCGGAAGGATCCGAAGATCGATCCCACCCGCGGCCCGCACGTCCAGGGCCCGGCAGCCGTCCGCAGCCCCGCCGACCACGCGAGACAGCGTGGCGGTGGCGAGCTGGTCGAGGTTGGCCACCTTCCCGGCCGATACGTACTCGCCGGGCCGACGGGGAAGGCGAGAAAGGACCTCCCGAGCGCGGGTTCGGACGTCTCCGGCGTCGTCCCTCATCGGTCGTGCTCTCTCCAGCGGACCGCCGGGAGGTTGTAGGTGTCGCGGTAGACGCCGGCCGCGATGCCGGCGATCAGCGCCGCTCCCCTCGCTCCGGCCTCCTCCATCTCGGGCTCCACGAACGGGCCCAGGACCTCCCGCTTCACGGCGCGGACTGCGGGGCTCCTGGCCCAGCCTCCCGTCACGACGAGCCGTCCGGTTTCCCCGGCTACGGACTCGATGGTGGCCAGCACGTCGGCGCCGTGCCGGGCCACCGCCTCCAACGCCGCCCTCCACACGTGGGCCGGGGTGGCCGAGCGGGGGATGCCCTCCAGGGTGGCCCGGTCGGCGATGACGTCACGGACCGTGACGCCTTCGGCCCCCGAGGGAATCCGTGTGGCGGCCGCGTCCAATCCCTCGCGGCCACCGGCGTCCACGCCGAGCAGGTCCAGGAACCGCTGGAGGGCCAGGCCGGAGACGAACCCCGCCATCAGCGCCTGCTGGCCCGGCACGGCGTGCCACCCCACCGTCACCCCGCCCGCGACCGCTCGCCGGATGGCGTCGGACGGTACCGGCGGCTCCACCGGGCGGACGAACGCCTCGGCGGTGCCGCACGAGTCGAACACGTCTCCGGGCCGGGTGGCACCCGCCCCGACCAGGGCGCACGGGTGGTCGTGCCCTGAGACCGTGAGCACCGCGCCCTCGGCTTCGGGGAGCGCTCCGGTGACCTTCCCGGCGGCGGTCCCGGCGTCCACCGGTTCGGGCAGGAAGCCGGGGGGCGCTTCCGCCCATCCCAGCACCTCGTCCCACGACCGGCGAGAGGCCAGGTCCAGGAAACCGGTCCTGGAGCTCAGCGAGAGCTCGGCCACGTCCTCCCCCCCGAGGCTTCGCACCATCCACTCCGCGACGTTCAGCCACCTCACGCCGCGCTTGGACTGTGGGAGGTGAGCGCGCATCCACCGGTACTTGCTGAGCGTGCACAGCCGGCTCACCGGGAGCCCGGTCCGCTCAGTGAACCGATCGGTGCCGAACGCCTCGGCCACCTCCGCGGCCTCCGGACCTCCCCGGGTGTCGTGCCAGGCGATCATCGGCGCCACCGCCTCGCCGTGGGCGTCGAGCAGGACGCCGGTCTCGGCCATGCTGGTCACCCCTACCCCGATCACCCGTCCCGCGGGCCCCTTCTTCAGCGCCGCCCGGGCCGCGGCCACAGCCCCGTCGACCATGGCCCGCGGATCCATCTCGGCGCCGGTCGGCACCGAGCGCCAGGGGGTCCGGGCCCACCCGTGGGAGCGCTCCACCCCGTCGAGAGTGACTGCAGCGCCCTTCGTGAACTCCGTCCCGATATCCAGGCCGAGCAGGAGGTCCTCGGTCATCCGAACACCGGTGCGGGGATGTCGGGAGCGTCTGGATCGGGGGGCATGCATCGCACCGCCTCCAGAGATCCGATGAGCCGGCAGTCGCCTGCGGCGAACGGGACAAGCACGGTGTCACCGCGCCCCACCTCCAGGGATCCGGCGGTCCCGAACTCCAGGCGGCCCAGTCCTCCCGTGATCACCAGGACGGAGAACCCGGCGGGAACGGGGGAGGCCTCGCGAGGGCGGATCCGCTCGGCCCGGAAGAACGAGTCGGCCTCAGCCGGGAACAAGACGTCCACGCCCGGGCGCGCATCGCGCCCGTCCTCGCGGGAGGTGCGCAAGCGATCGAGCCGTTCCTTCCCCCACCCGGAGCCGTCCACGCACCGAAGCGCCACGTCGAAGCCCAGACCGAGATGCCCGTCGCGAGCGCCGTCGACGTCGAACCCCTCCCACTCGAGGAGCACCGACAGGTCCGTGGGCTCCTGGAGCTCGACCAGGAACACGCCCTCGCCGACGGCGTGGGGGAGGCCCGCGGGGACCAGCACGGCATCGCCGAGGGTGACTGGGATCCGGTGCATCGCCCCCAACATGGCCGTCGTGTCCTGTCCGGTCACCCAGGCGGCGAGGGCGGCGGGGTCGACCTCGTCGCGGAACCCCAGGAACACCTCGGTGCGGGGAGACCGGACCTCCACGATCACCCAGGCCTCGGTCTTGCCGTACGGACAGCCCAGGTGCCGGCGCGCGAACTCGCGGTTCGGGTGACAGTGGACCGGGAGGCGCTCCCCCGCTTCGAGCAGCTTCACCAGCAAGCCCGGATCCGCGCCGATCCGCTCGGCGTGCCGCGGCCCGAAGAACGCCTCGGGGTCGGCGCCGAACGCGTCCACCACCGTCCGACCGTCCGGCAGGGTGCTGAGGCCGGTCCCCTCCGAGCCGAACACCGACGTCGCCGAGGCCACCCAGTCCTCAGGGGCGTGGTCGTCCGCGGTCCGGGTTCCTCGGAACTCCGCGATGGCCGGACCTCCCCGGTAGAACCGATGCACCTGGTTCGGTCCGAGAACGATGGGCTCCACCCGTTCGACCCCCCACCGCGGTCCACCGTCAGGGCCGTTGACAACGTTGTCCAAGCTACCCTAGGTTGGCACTCGGCGCCGGGTCAAGGGGTCGGCCCGAGGAAGGGACGCCGTGAAGGAGTACCGGCTCAACCGACTGTTCAATCCGAGGTCCGGCCGCTGCCTCGACGTCGCGGTGGACCATGGGTTCGCCGGCGAGCCGGGCTTCCTGTTGGGCATCGAGGACATGGCGGCCACCGTGGGAACCCTCGTGGACGCCGGTCCGGACGCCATCCAGCTCACCGTGGGCCAGGCTCCCCTGCTCCAGAGCCGTCCCGGCCGGGACAAGCCGGCGCTCGTCATGCGGTGCGACACGGCCAACGTGTACGGGGGTCGCGCGCCCGATGCGGCCTTCAGCCTGCTGATCGAGGATCCGCTGGGCCATGCGGTCCGCCTCGATGCCGCGTGCGTGGTGGTCAACCTCATGGACGTTCCCGGGGCCGAGGACCTCCGTCGGGCGTGCATCGAGAACGTGTCTCGGCTCAAGGCGGCCTGCGAGACGACCGGGATGCCCCTCATGGTGGAGACGCTGGTGATGAAGCCCGCCGCCGGTGGCGGATACACGGTCGACGGGGACGTGGCCAAGATCAGCGCATTGGTCCGCCAGGCCGTGGAGCTCGGGGCCGACGTCATCAAGGCCGATCCGACCGACGATGTTTCGGAGTACCACCGGGTGGTGCAGGTGGCCCGGGTCCCGGTGCTGGTCCGAGGAGGCGGACGGGTCGAGGACGAGGAGATCCTGGCCCGCACCCACGCCGTGTTGCGGCAGGGTGCGTCGGGCATCGTCTACGGACGAAACATCATCCAGCACACGGATCCCGGCGCGATGACCCAGGCGCTGCTCGCCGTGGTGCACGACGACTGGACGCCGGAGAAGGCGCTGACGCTCCTCCGCGAGACGTCCTGACCCAGGCCGTGGCACGGGAGGTCGAGGTCGGCATCATCGGCGGCGGCCTCATGGGCAAGGAGGTCGCTGCCGCCCTGGCACGGTGGCCGGCCCTCCAGGACCACCCCGTCCGGCCAAGGCTCACCGCGGTGTGCGACACGAACCCCGGCGCCCTCGAATGGTTCGACCGCATCGACTCGATCCGGTTAAAGGCCACCGACCACCGACGACTGATGGAGGACGACCGGATCGAGGTCCTGTACATCTCGGTCCCACACCACCTCCACGAGGAGCTCTATCTCGACGCGGTCTCCGCGGGGAAGGACTTCTTGGGGGAGAAGCCCTTCGGGATCGATCTCGCAGCCGGCGAGCGGATCGTCGAGGCGCTCCGGCGCCGGCCAGAGCTGTTCGCGCGGTGCTCCAGCGAGATGCCCTACTTCCCCGGCGCACAGCTCGCGTACGACGTCATCCGCTCGGGCGTCGTCGGCCGGGTCGTCGAGGCCCGCTCGGCCTTCCTGCATTCGAGCGACCTCGACGCGACCAAGGCCATCAACTGGAAGCGCCAGGCCCGGTTCTGCGGCCGGCTGGGGGTGATGGGCGACCTCGGTATGCACGTCCTGCACGTCCCGCTTCGGCTTGGGTGGCATCCGGCCCGGGTGTACGCGGTGCTTCAGGACATCGTGAAGGAGCGTCCGGGCCCGGACGGGGAACCCGAGCCCTGCGACACGATCGACAACGCCACGTTGGTCTGCTCGGTGGACAGCCCCGAGGGCCCGTTCCCGCTCACCCTGGAGACGAAGCGGATCGCGCCGGGAGAGACGAATACCTGGCTTCTACGCGTCGTCGGGATGGAGGGGGGCGTCGAGTTCTCGACCAGGAACCCGAAGACCGTCCGGCGGTTCGCGGTTCGGGAGGGGCGTCAGATCTGGGAGCACCTGGAGACGGGAAGCCAATCCGTCTTCCCCACGGTCACCGGGGGGATCTTCGAGTTCGGCTTCTCCGACGCCGTGCTCCAGATGTGGGCCGCCTTCCTGGCAGAGCGCGCCGGGGCCTTGGGCGATCGGTTCGGGTGCGTCACCCCAGACGAGGCCCTCGCGGCCCACCGCCTGCTGGACGCGGCCCTGCGATCCGGGGGGTC
>JBOGVG010000273.1:0-4510 GCA_050692435.1 Actinomycetota bacterium | reverse complement strand
GTCGACGACCCGGTGGTCGTCGACGTCGGCACCGGGACCGGGGCCATCGCGCTCGCCATCAAGGACGAGCGGCCGGGAGCCAAGGTCTTCGCCACCGATCTCTCACCGGAGGCCGTCGAGCTGGCCCGGGCGAACGCCGCCCACCTGTCGCTTCAAGTGACGGTGGTGGAAGGCCACCTGTTGGACCCCCTGCCGGAGGAGCTCCGAGGGTGGGTGGACCTGGTCGTGAGCAACCCGCCGTACGTGACGGAGGAGGAGCTCCAGGACCTCCCGGCCGAGGTCCGGGCCGAGCCCCACCTGGCCCTGGTCGGCGGGACCCAGCTGTACGAGCGCCTTGCCGACCAGGCCCTACGGTGGTTGCGGGATGGCGGCGTCCTGGCGGTGGAGATCGGAGGATCGCCGGGCGCCGACGTGGCCAAGGTCCTGGAGGGCTCCTACACGGACGTGCGGACGCTGCCCGACCTGGCCGGCCGGGACCGCATCGTCGTGGCCCGCAGCCCGTGACCAATCCAATCCAGGACGCCGCGGCCGCCGCCCTGGCCGGCGAGCTCATCGTGATGCCGACCGACACCGTGTACGGCATCGGGACGCGACCGGACGACCCCGCCGCAACGGCGCGGCTGTTCGAGGCGAAGGGAAGGCCGCGCGAGCTCCAGCTGCCCGTGCTGGTGCCGTCGGCCGGTGCGGCGAGGGACGTCGCGGCGCTCGACGAACGGGCCGAGATGCTCGTCGGACGGCTGTGGCCCGGGCCGCTCACGATCGTGCTGCCCCGAACGGATGCGAGCCGTCCCTGGGACCTGGGTGGCGATCCGGCGACCGTCGGCGTTCGGATGCCCCACCACCCGCTGGCCTTGGCCGTGCTTGCCCGGGCCGGTCCGCTCGCCGTCAGCAGTGCGAACCGAAGCGGAGGGCCGACGCCAGCGGAGTGCGACGGTTTGGAGCGGACGTTCGGGGACGTCGTGGCGGTGTTCCTGTGCCAGGACGAGCCGCTCGCGGGACGCCCCTCGACGGTGGTCGACCTCTCGCGCGGCGAGCCCCGGATCCTCCGGGCCGGGGCCCTGGCGGAAGGCGAAGTCCTCGCGGCACTCGCCCCGGTGTGACGACTCGTCGGCGCGCTCGCGGGTGCGACGTTCCTTCGCGCGCGCCTCGGAGCGGGGGCCCGCGTGCGCGCGAAGGCCGATGCTAGACTCCGGCTTCGGTCCCATGGCCCACGTCCTCCTCGTCTGCACCGGGAACATCTGCCGCTCGCCCATGGCGGAGGCCTTCCTGCGATCCGCCTTCGAGCGGCGCCTCGGTGGCGACGCGCCGCTCGTGGCCTCCGCCGGGCTCATCGCCCGCGACGGAGCTTCCGCGACACCGGAGGCGGTGCAGGCGGCGGCGGAGCTGGGGGTGGAGGTCGCTGGCCACACGGCCCGGCGCCTTCTGGCCGACCACACGAAGGCCGCCGACGTGGTGGTCGGGATGGCCGCCGAGCACCGCGACGAGATCGTGCACGCGATCCCCGGGGCCGCCTCGAAAACGTTCACCCTGAAGGAGCTGGTGCGGCTGCTGGAGGGCGCGCCGGAACCGCCCACTCCGGGCGCGCCGGCGGAGAGGCTCGTCGCGAGGGTCACCGGGGCCGACCGGTTACGCCGGGCCGGTTTCGGGGGCGACCCGCTCGATGAGGACGTCGTCGACCCCCTCGACCTGCCCCTCGATGACTATCGTCGCATCGCCCTTGAGCTCGACGTGTGGTGCGAGCGGCTGGCCGCCGCCCTGTTCGATCGCAGCCCGGTCGCCGCCGGCCGGGAGGGATGAGGATGCGGATCGTCATCGGCTCCGACCACGCCGGCTTCCCGCTGAAGGAGCAGCTGAAGCAATACCTGAAGGACGAGGGGCACGAGGTCGCCGACCTCGGCACCGATTCCGAGGAGCCTGTGGATTACCCGGTCCGCTGCGTGAAGGTGGCCCGGGCCGTCGCGGACGGCAGCGCCGCCCGGGGGATCGTCCTCGGCGGCTCTGGCCAGGGGGAGCAGATCACCGCGAACAAGGTGCACGGGATCCGCGCGGCGCTCTGCAACGACCTCTACACGGCCCGGCTGTCGCGACAGCACAACGACGCCAACGTCCTGGCCGTGGGGGCCCGGATCATCGCGCCGACCCTGGCCAGGGAGATCCTCGAGGTATGGCTGACCACATCCTTCGAGGGTGGTCGCCACGAACGGCGTCTCGAGCAGATCTCGATGATCGAGCGGGGGGAGCTGTGAGCCAGGAGTACGCTGCCGACTGGGAAGCCTTGCGGCGCAACGATCCAGAGGTGGCGGAGGCCATAACCGGCGAGCTCCACCGGGAGCGGACCACCCTTCGCCTGATCGCCTCCGAGAACTACGCGAGCCCGGCGGTGCTCGCCGCGCTCGGCTCCACCATGAACAACAAGTACGCCGAGGGCTACCCCGGCCGCCGGTACTACGGGGGGTGCCGATTCGTGGACGTGACGGAACAGCTGGCCATCGACAGGGCCAAGGAGCTGTTCGGAGCCGACCACGCCAACGTGCAGCCCCATGCCGGGGCCCAGGCCAACCTGGCGGTGATGGGCGCGTTCCTCCGGCCGTTCTCCGAGCAGAAGGTGCTCGGCCTGGTGCTGGCCCACGGCGGGCACCTCACGCACGGCTCGCCGGTGAACGTGTCCGGGATGTGGTTCAACTTCGTGGGCTACGAGGTGGACCGTGACACCGAACGGCTGGACATGGACCGGGTGAGGGATTTGGCCAAGGAGCACCGGCCGGACATCGTCCTGGCCGGCTTCACCGCCTACCCGCGGGTCATCGACTTCGCCGCGTTCCGGCAGATCGCCGACGAGGTGGGCGCGCTCCTGTGGGTGGACGCCTCCCACTTCATCGGGCTGGTGGCCGGGGGCGCGTACCCTAGCCCGGTCCCCCACGCCGACGTGGTCACCTTCACCACCCACAAGACGCTTCGGGGCCCCAGGGGCGCGGTCATCGTGTGCCGGCAGGAGCACGCGAGGGCCATCGACAAGGCCGTGTTCCCGATGATGCAGGGCGGCCCCCTGGAGCACGTCATCGCCGCCAAGGCGGTCGCCCTCCGCGAGGCTATGGGCCCCGACTTCGCCGAGTATGCCGCCCGGACCGTCCGCTCCGCGCGAGCCCTGGCCGAGGGCCTGGCCGACGAGGGGCTCCGGATCGTCTCGGGAGGAACGGATTCTCACCTCGTGCTGGCCGACCTCCGCCCCCTTGGGATCGGCGGCAAGGACGCGGAGGCCCTGTCCGACGAGGTCGGCATCGCCGTGAACAAGAACGGGATCCCCTTCGACCCCATGCCGCCGTTGAATCCGTCCGGCATCCGGGTGGGGACGCCCGGCCCGGCCACTCTCGGGATGGACGAGCCGGAGATGAAGGAGGTCGCCGGCGTCATCGGCGAAGTGCTTCGAAACCCCGCCGACGACCGCGTCAAGGCAGCCTGCCGGGGCCGGGTGCAGGACCTGGTTGGCCGGTTCCCCGTCTACCCCGGCTGAGGCCGCTCGGCGATCAGGCCGGCCGGAGTACCATCACGGCGACGTGATCCCGTACCTCGTGGTGTTCGCCGCCAGCGCCGTCGCGTCGTTCGTGGCAACATCGCCGGTTCGCCTGCTCTCGCTCCGACTGGGGTGGATCGACCATCCGTCCGACCGGAAAGTGCATCCCCGGCCCAAGCCCTCGGCGGGTGGCCTGGCCATCTTCGTGGGCATCGCCGTGGGCCTCGGCGTGTCGCGGCTGTTCCCGTTCCTGTCACGGCTGTTCGAGACCACGTCCGATCCCGAAGCCGCGCTCGTGGCGGGGCTCGTGATCCTGGTCCTCGGCGTGATGGACGACACCCGAGGCGTTTCGGCCCTCGGCAAGCTGGCCGGACAGGTCCTCGCGGCCGGCATGCTGGTGCTGTTCGGCGTCCAGCTCCTGTACTTCTACTTCCCTGGCCAGGGAATCCTCGTGCTGTCCCCGGACCTCGCCGTGCCGCTCACGGTGCTGTGGGTCTTGGCCATGGTGAACGCGGTGAACCTGATCGACGGGCTGGACGGCCTGGCCGCCGGGATGGTCGCCATCGGGGCCATCGCCTTCTTCTCCTACATGTACTCGGCGCGGGGCGGGGGAGCCGACCCTTCCACGGCCGCCCTGCTCTCCGCCGTGGTGGCCGGCTCCGCCCTGGGGTTCCTCCCGTGGAACTTCCACCCGGCCAAGATCTTCATGGGGGACTCGGGTGCGATGCTGCTCGGCCTGATGATGGGCGTGGCCACCATCTCCGGCGTCGGGCAGTCCACGACCGGGCCGAGCGGCGGCGATTTCGCGGCGGTCGCGATCCCCATCGCCGTGCCCTTGCTCGTGCTGGCCGTGCCGTTCATCGACGTGCTCCTGGCGATCGTGCGTCGGATGCGAAAGGGCCTCGGCATCACTCACGCCGACAAACAGCACATCCACCACCGGCTCCTGGACATCGGGCACTCCCACCGGGAGGCGGTCCTGCTCATGTACCTGTGGAG
>JBOGVG010000272.1:0-3181 GCA_050692435.1 Actinomycetota bacterium | reverse complement strand
GGCCAACGTCGGCCTGGTGCCCTCGACGGGCACGGGGTCACTGGAGGCGAGCCGCGGGTCGTTCCACGTCTACGTCGATCTCGAGGGCGACGGGATGTGGGAACCGGTGGTGGGCGAGATCGACGTCCTGGGCCAGCCGTGGACGTCGACCTCCTGGTCGGCCCTGTCCTGGTCGACGTCGCTCTGGTCCTCGCTGACGTCCGTGTCGCCGGAGTGGGACTCGACCTCGTGGAGCTCGACGTCGTGGAGCGGCACCACCTGGAGCGCCACGTCTTGGAGCGCGACCTCGTGGAGCGCCACCACCTGGAGCGCGGACGTGTGGAGCTGACCAGATGAGCGAACGAACGAAGGTTCCCCTGTCGGCCCGTATCCTCATCCTCTCGACCGTGACGGCCGGCGCATTCGCGGTCGGCGTGCGGATCTCCGACATCCCCGGATGGAACGAGGCCGACGCACTGGCCTTCGCCGGCCTCTCGCTCGCCATCGCCGTCGCCGAGCAGTTCTCGATCCCCCTTCGACACCGCACCGAGACTGTGAACTTCTCTCTCACGGACAGCCTGTGGGCCGCGGCCCTGCCTCTGGCCCGCCCCAGCGTGCTGACCTTCTCGGTGGCCGCGGGGGTGCTGGTTGGGCAGACGGTGCGCCGATGGGCGCCGCTCAAGGTCGCATTCAACGTCGGCCAGTTCGTCGTTGGGATCACGGTGGCCGAGGTGCTGTTCGGCGCTCTCCACCCGGGAACGCCCCTCCAGCCGTGGACGTGGGCCGTCGTGGCCGTCTCGATGTCGGTCTACTTCTTGGTGAACGCGAACCTCGTCGTGCTGGTCGTCTCCCTCGTGGAGCGCAAGCGTTTCCTCGAGGTCCTTCTTCCTCCGCTCGCCCTGAATGTGTTCCACTGGGCCGGCAACACGGCCCTCGGGATCCTGGGGGCCATCCTGTGGGCCACCGGCCCCGCAGGGCTGCCGCTCCTCGCGTTCCCCATGGGTCTCTCGTACGTGGCGTATCGGCAGTGGGTAAAGAGCCTTCGGGAGCGGAACCAGTTGCGAGACCTGTACGAGGCGGGACTCGCCCTGGCCGGCCCGCTGGAGGCGGCCGGCGACTTCCGGCCGTTCCTGGTCGTGTTGGAGCAGGTGCTCGAGGCCGAAGCCGTGGAGCTGGTGGTGCTGGACGACGATCGCATCACGGTCCACGGCTCGGGGGGGACGCGGTCGTTCACCCCCGCCCCCGGCGCAGGCGGCGATCGCCCCGCCGTCGAGGCGTTCGTGCGTGTGCACAAGGGCCTGGCGCCTCAGATCGCGCTGATCGGCGGATCGGACGAAGCGAACGGGGTGATCGCCGTGTACCGAGAGGAACCGCTGGGCTCCTCGGAGCGATCGATCCTGGACACGCTGGGCTCGCAGATCTCCGTGCGGCTGCAAAATCACCGGCTGTTCCTCCAGACGTTCGAGCAGGCACAGCTGGCCGAGATCGTCGCCCACACGTCGGACGGCGTCTTCGTGGTGGCCCACGATGGGCAGATCCTGTCGTGGAACCCGGCCATGGAGCGCATCTCCGGGTTCACCCCGGAGGAAGTCGTGGGCAAGAGGTTCGAGCAGGTCCTGGAGCCGGGGGCGCTCCCCGACACCGAGCCGGCATCGTCCGCCGAGCGCGGGGGTCCCGGCGAGGGCCGCGACTCGCTTCTGGTGACGAAGGCGAAGGGCCGGCGGTGGATCCGCCACACGGGCACCCCCATCCGGGACAGGGACGGAGCGCCGAGGGGGTGGGTTGTCGTGGCCCACGACGTCACGGCAGAGGTGCAGACGGAACAGATGAAGAGCGATTTCGTGGCCATGGTGTCCCACGAGCTCCGAACGCCGCTCACCCCATTGAAGGGGTTCCTGACGAGCCTCCTCCAGGGCACGGCGGATGACTCTCCGGAGGCTCGCCTGGAGTACTACCGGATCATGCTGCGGCAGGCGGACAAGCTGGAGCGGCTGATCACGGACCTGCTCGACGTGTCCCAGATCGACTCGGGCGCCATGGTGGTGGATACCTCCCCGGTCGAGCTCACCCGGCTGGTCAAGGAGCAAGTAGCGGACTTCGAGGCGCACCAGCCGAGGCGATCGATCGACCTGACCGAGCCCGACGGCCCCATCCTGGTGAAGGCGGATCCATTTCGAACCCAGCAGGTGATCGTCAACCTGCTGTCCAACGCCCTCAAGTACTCGCCGCGAGACGCCTCGGTAGACGTGACCGTGCTCGCGGTGGGAGGCGAGGGCGTGGTGTCGGTTCGGGACCGGGGGCCGGGGATTCCCCTCGACGACCAGAGCCGGGTCTTCGACCGCTTCTACCGGGCGGAGAACGGGTCCGACCGCCGGACGGGCGGCACGGGACTCGGCCTGTTCATCGCCCGCCAGCTCGTTGAGGCGATGTCGGGCCGGGTGTGGTTGGTGTCCAGGCCCGGCCAGGGCTCCACCTTCTCGTTCAGCCTCCCCCGGGCCGACCTGGTCTCGCTGGTCGGGCCGCAGAACGGCAGCCGCGCGACGAAGGCTCCGGTCGACAGCCGCTCCACCCGGGCCTGACCGCGGGCCGCGCCAGCGGCCCGCCCAATGGGGCGAAGTCCTTGCGGCAGATGGTATCCGGGCCGGTCGTGCAGTAGGCTCGGACGAAGAGCGGGCCGGCCCGGACCCGCGCATCAAATCCCTTCTGGAAAGGATCTCGACATGCCGCGCCGCGTGCTGATCATGGGCGCTGCGGGACGGGACTTCCACAACTTCAACGTGCTCTTCCGCGACGATCAGCGGTACCGGGTCGTCGCGTTCACCGCCACCCAGATCCCCTTCATCGAGAACCGCATGTACCCGCCGGCGCTGGCCGGGTCCATGTACCCCAAGGGCATCCGGATCTACGACGAGGGCGAGCTGACCCGGCTGATCAAGGAGCTGGGGGTTGCCGAGGTCGTATTCGCCTATTCCGACGTCTCGCATGAGCACGTGATGCACAAGGCGAGCGAGACCATCGCCGCCGGGGCGAACTTCGTGCTCCTCGGGCCGGACGACACGATGCTCGAGGCGACGGTGCCGGTCGTCGCCGTGTGCGCGGTTCGTACTGGGGCCGGCAAGAGCCAGACCACCCGGGCCGTGGCCCGGATCCTCAGGGAGAACGGCAAGCGCGTGGTCGCCGTACGGCATCCCATGCCGTACGG
>JBOGVG010000271.1:0-4778 GCA_050692435.1 Actinomycetota bacterium | reverse complement strand
AGGAGGCCGTGGACCGGCTCCGGTTCATCAAGGGCGTGCAAAGCTTCGGGCTCCGCCTGCGTGAGGTCCGCGACCTGCTGGAGGTGATGGATCGCGGGCTGTGCCCCTGCGGCCACACGGAGGGCCTCGTTCGGAGCCGGATCACGGAGCTCGACGAGGAGATCGGCCGCCTCCGGGACGTCAGGAAGAGGCTCGTTCGGCTGGCCGAAGAGTTCCCGGCGGGCGCTTGCCCAGACCCGGGGTCGGGCCGGTGGCCCTGTGAGGAGGAGTTCATCCGGAAGGGAGGTGAGCAGAGTGGCACGTGATCCGATCTGTCCTCCCGGGCCGTATTGCCCGGAGTGCCCGCCGCCGGGAGCCTGAGCCGGTTCGGACCCATCGATAGGACATTCAGACGCGCCCCGCGAGCTGGGCGACCAGTTCGGGAACGGGCACGTACATAGCGCCTCCGTGCTCCGGCGCCCCGTAGTCCCTGATCCACAGGATGCGTCCGTCGGCGCCAACGAGTACGAACGTGTGGCCTGGCTCGTTCGACGGCATCTTCCACCGCATCACGCCATACATCTTCGCCACCCGGTTCTCTGGGTCGGACAAGAGCGGGGTGGTGATCCCGAGCTGCGAGCCCTCCGCGGCCCACGCCTCCAGCGGATCGGGCGAGATGCTCAGGACCGCGACCCCGAGCGCTCGGAACGACTCGTCGTTCTGCAGGTCAACTACCTGCTGCATGCAGGGCATTCACCCGGGCCCCATGCTGAAGTACAGCAGGACGGGCCGTCGGCCCAGGTGATCGGCGAGGGAGACCGGGGTTCCGGAGGCCGACGAGAGGGAGAACCCGGGGGCTTCGTCCCCCACGTCCAGCGCGCTGCCGGGCTGTTCGCTCGGCGCTCCCCCGCTGGCGCAGGCCCCCGCTCCGAACGCGAGCGTCAGCGCGAGCGAGGCGATCACCAGCGATCCTTTCTTCACGACCCCTCCTCGAGGCTGGGTGGCGCGATCTGGATCGGGGCATCGAAATCGTAGTACCGCTGGTCCATGAAGTGCCCGGGGGCTCGCATCTCCGCCCGGTGAACCAGCCCCCGGCCGTCGATCCACAGCCGGAACCACACGGGCAGTCCGCCGTTGTCCCCGAAGAACGCCACGATCGTTGTGGGCTCGCGTTCAACGCGAGCCGAGCCGAGGAGGCGGGCATCGAGGAACGGGCGGAAGAAGTCCCATGTGAATGACGGGACCGTGGGACGAGGGCCTCCCCTCTCCACCTTCCAGGGCGCCTGGGGCGACGGCTTCAGGTAGCGGGTGCCGGCGATCCACACGACCTGGGACCGGGTCCCGGACGAAGTGACCTCCTGGGTCATCTGGTCGGGGGCCACGAACTCGTAGGTCGCGTTCACCTCGGCCCGGCCGGACGAAAGGGCCTCGTCGAGCCGGTAGGACGCGAGCTCGTGCATCCGCCGCATCATGGTCCGGATGTTCGCGGTCCCGTCCGGCGCTGGGAGGTTCGGGAGCTGGAAGGAAGCGGTCCCGCCGGTCGTGCCCTCGACCCGCACCTCCACCACGTCGCGGCCGCGCAGCACGACGTGGGCGCTCCGGCACGCGGGCCCGCACTCCTCCAATGACACGGTCCGCTCATCCACCACCAAGTGGGTCACGAGCCCGGCTGCGGCCTTCTCGCCATCGAGGGGGAGCAGGTAGACGAGGGCCTCGTTCGGACCGGGATCACCGGGGCGAAGGGTCAACCCGACCAGGACCTCCCCAGCATGGCTCCCCAAGGTGAGGTCGCCCGGCTTCGGGAACGCCGAGCCAGCAGCCGCCGCTTCGCCCGGGGCCGCCGCCTCCGCCACCCTGGCCGGCGGCAACGGGAAGGCGGCGAGCAGCGCCGCCGCGCCGATGACGAGCACCGCGAACGCGGCCTCCATCCGGACCGTTCCGAGCACCCGGCGCCACAGGAGGATCGAGAGCTGGGCCATCAGGAACACCCCGAACGCCTTGGCCAGGAGCACGAGGCCGTACGCCGACGTGAACAACTCCCCCAGGGTGCCGAGCTCCTGCACCCCCCGAACCACACCGGTCGCGACCGTGACCGAGAAGGCGCCGAGGGCGACCGGCGTGAACCGGTCGAGCAGGGCTCGGCCCTCCTCGCCCCGCCAGCGGCCAGGCGGACGAAGGGTGGCGAGCGCGAGGATGCCCCCCGCCCACAGGCCCGCAGACGAGAGATGCACCCAGTCGACCGTGATCCCCCACCACCGGGGACGGATTGCGGCGGCGTGGCCTGCCGCGGCCAGGGCCAGCATGGCCCCGGGGAGCGGGACAACGACGAGCCGGGGGCCGAGGAAGGAGGCGGCCAGCGCGGCCCCCTCTAGGAGCACTCGCAGGAGGCGCGCCACCCCGGGCGTGCCGGTCGAGAGGTAGGTGACGACGGCGCCCACAGACGGTGTCGGGGCCGCCATGAGGGCTTCCCCCAGGACGACGACGAGCCCGACCCCGAAGGCCACCGAGAGAGCGGGCCGCACCCGGAGCTCGACCCACCCGAGCTGCGGTTCTCGGCGGCCGATACGGCGCAGCAGCAGCATGCCGAGGGCGAGGAGCAGAGCGACATCCTCCACGGTTCGCGCCACGGCCAGGAGCAGGTCGGGGGCCCGTGGCCCGGTGCTCGTCCCGCCAACCGCTCCCGGCCCCGGCGTGACTCCGACCCCGAAGGCGAAGGAGCCGTGGAGGGTGTGCCCGTCCACGGTGCTGACCGTCGTCCAGTCGACCGCGTACACGCCCTGGGCGCCGGACGACACGGGGATGCGGATCTCGTCGTTCCCGGCGACGGTTCCGGCGAACCGGCGGCCGTCCGGGCCGGTCACCGTGGCCCGGGAGAGCTTCACGTTGAGCGGCTCCGAGAACCGCAGCACGACGACACCGGGGGGAGTGCCGAGCTCCGCGCCGGGCTCCGGCTGGGATGAGACGAACCCCGCATGGGCCGCGGCCGGGACCGGCGTGAGCGCGACGACGGCGAAGACCGCGAGTGCGGCGAGGCCGACCCGGCGGCCGGCTAGATGGGCGGCCATTGGTTCCTGGAGAACAGCCGGATCAGGGGGGTGAACAACCGCAGCCACTGCCCCGTCACCATCAGGAACCCCATGACGACCAAGATCGCACCGCCCGCCATCTCGATCGCTCGCCCGTGACGGCGGAGCCATCCGAAGACCCTCCCGGTCCCGGCATAGCCCAGGGCGAGGAGAAGGAACGGGATCCCCAGGCCGAGCGAATACACGAACAGCAGGCTCGCCCCCCGCCACGCGCCCTGGGTCGTGGCGGCCGCCGTGAGGATGCCGGCGAGCACGGGGCCGATGCACGGCGTCCACCCCACGGCGAAGGCCATGCCCAGGGGGACTGCGCCGAGCGGCCCCGGACGGATCCGCCGAAGGTCGAGCCGCACCTCCCGGCTCAGCGCCGGAATCCTGATCGCGCCCATCGTCACCAGCCCCATCAGCACCACGAACACGCCCGCGGCCCGGGTCAGGGACTGCCGGTGGGCGAGCAGGAACCCACCCAGGGACGACGCGCTCGCGCCGAGCGCGGTAAACACCGTGGCGAAGCCCAGGATGAAGAGGAGGGCGGCGCCCAACACGCGCGAGCGGACCAGGACGCCGTCCATCCCCGGAGCGGCCGCGCCGCCGACGTAGGACACGTACCCGGGCATGAGGGGCAGGCAACACGGCGAGCTGAAGGAGAGCACGCCAGCGACGAGGGCGAGGGCGTACGGGCCAAGAGTGCTCATGCGGCGCCTCGCCTCAGGACGTCCTCCAGCGCCTCGCGGAGGATGGTGGCGTCGATGTAGCCGACGAACCGGTACACGATCCGCCCATCCCGATCGATGATGAACGTGGTCGGCAGCCCCACCAGCTCGTAGCTGAAGGCCAGCTCACCGGCGGGGTCGAAGACGCTCGGGTACGTAATCCCGAACTCCCGCTCGTACGCCCGCGCTGCGGCCCGGTCGTCCCGGTAGTTCACTCCCAGGAACTGCAGGCCTCGATCCCGGTACGCCTGCCAGGTGCTCTGCAGCCCCGGGGCCTCGCGGCGGCAGGGTCCGCACCACGTTGCCCAGAAGTTCAGCACCACGACGTCACCCCGGAAGTCGCTCATCGCGATCTGGCCGTTCCCGTCGAGCGCGGGCAATCGGAAGTCCGGGGCCGGCCGGTTGTCGGCTTGGGCCACGGCCTGGTAGTTCGCGATCGTGAGTCCCGACACTCCACCCGTGCCTCTGGACCGGATCTCCTGCACGGCGAGCACCACGACCAGTAGGACGAGCCCGAGCACGGCCATGCGGATCCCCAGCCGCGCGTACCGCTCCGCCTCGCTCCGGGCCGGGGGTGACTCCGGGTGCGGGCGATCCGTTACCTCGCGCTGCGAACTCGTCCCGTCCTCTCCCAACCCGCCCGGCGCTTCGCGCCTCATCCCGCCGCCACGCAGAACCCTCCTTGCGGCGGCTGCTTGATGGTATCCGTCCCCCGGGGCGGGCCGATGACGATGACGGACGTGTCGACCATCACGTCGCCCGCGTCGGTGATGGTCACCTTGAACCGGTCCAGGCTGCGTGGCGCCGGCCCCAGCTCGTACTCGCCCGCCAGGTTGTACTTCGAACCGTGGCACGGGCACTCGAACCACTGGGACTGCTGGCAGAACGGGACCCGGCACCCAAGGTGCACGCACCGCTGGTACAGCGGCATGATGCCCTGGGCCGCCAGGCCCTCGGCCTCGTAGTCGACGTCGTCCGTGGGCTTTCCGTCGTAGGGGACGAT
>JBOGVG010000270.1:0-5807 GCA_050692435.1 Actinomycetota bacterium | reverse complement strand
CCGCGGGAGCGGCGGCCGCCGCCACGAACGCCGCCGCCACGAGGACCGGTGGGATGAGGCGGGCCGCTGACACGGGCTGCATCCTACCGGCGGTCGCCGACCCGTCGGTGGTTCGCCGTAGGCTTGTCCGGTGACGCTCGACCAGTTCTCCCTTCCGGCCAGCGCGTGGTTCGAGGCCTCGTTCGGGCCCCCCACCCCGGCGCAGGTCCGAGGATGGCCGGCCATCGCCTCGGGCGGCGACACCCTGATCCTGGCCCCGACGGGTTCCGGCACCCTCGCAGCCTTTGGGCACTGGATCGGTTGGCCGGCGAGCCCACGCCGTCCGCCGGCGGACGCTGTCGGGTGCTGTACGTGTCTCCCCTGAAGGCGCTGGCGGTGGACGTGGAGCTGGCCCTCGATCCACCCCCGGTTGCTGGAACCGATCCGGCGGCGTCGATCGACCCTATTCTTCGACGCCTGGGTCGACCCGCTCGTCGGTATGGCCAAGGAGGGACGTGTGCGGAAGATCGAGCTCCAGCGCATCGAGGCCTCCCACCCTCGATACGCCGCGGGCCGACCGGCTCCGAGAGGCCGGCTTCGTCGACAGCTACCGCGGGTTCGTGCTCGGGGGCTGAGATGCCCGAAGGCGCGTCGTGAGCGACCGGCAGCTCTCGGCGACCGGGAAGCGATACGCCATCGCCACGCCACACCGGGCAGCCACGGAGGCTGGGGTCGCCGCGTTCGAGGATGGCGGGAACGCGGTCGACGCCGCGCTGGCCGCAGCGATCATGCTCGCCGTGGTCTACCCGCACATGTGCGGCGTGGGCGGCGACCTGTTCGCGCTGGTGCAGGCCCTGAACGGGCAGACCATCGCCCTGAACGCGAGCGGCGCGGCCCCGATCGCCATCGACGTCGACGCCATCCGCGACGCCGGCGACACCATGCCCGAGTACGGCCCGCTCACGATCACCGTGCCGGGGGCCGTCTCGGGGTGGGCCGCCCTGGCGAAGCTCGGCGCCGACCTTGCGTTCGAGCGCGCGTTCCAGCCCGCGATCGCCCACGCGCGCAACGGGGTGCCGGTCGCTTCGTCCCTCACATCCGGCCTGGCGTGGGAGCCGTCACGCTTGTTCGCCGACCCCGGGATGCGCGAGGTGTTCGGTCGCGACAACACGCCGCTTGCGGAAGGTGACATGTTGGTCCAACCGGCCCTGGCCGCCACCCTCGAGGCGGTCGCCGGGGAGGGCCCATCCGCGCTCTACGGAGGCGAGGTCGGCGCCCGGTTGGTGGCCGAGCTCCGGGCTATGGGATCGCCGATGTCCCTCCAGGATCTGGCCGACCATCGGGCGGAGCTCGACTCACCGATCGCCGCGCGCTACCGGGACCTGCATGTCTCGGTCGTGCCGCCGAACTCCCAGGGGTTCGCGCTCCTCGAGATGCTCCTCGCCACCGAGCGGCTCGAGATCGACCCCGACCCGTTGGGGGTCGATGCGGCCCTCCTGGCGGAGGTCTTCGCCGCGGCCTCGGCGGATCGCGACCGGCACAACGCCGACCCGCGGCTCGCGCGAGTCCCGGTTGGGACGCTCCTCGACGAAGGACACATCGCCGCGCTCTGCGACGAGGTTCGCGCCGCTCGCGTGCGAATCGCGCACCGGTGGCAGAAGCCGACCGGCGACACGATCGCGCTGGTCACCGCCGACGGCGAGGGCCGAGCGGTCTCGCTGATCCAAAGCCTGTCCTCCGGGTTCGGCTCGGGGATCCTCGAGCCGTCGACCGGCATCATCTGCCACAACCGCGGGGCCGCCTTCTCACTCGATCCCCAGTCGCCGAACGTCTTGGCGGGCGGGAAGCGGCCGGCCCACACGCTCATGCCGGTGCTTGTCCATCGGGATGGGCGCCTGACGGCCGCGACGGGCTCGATGGGCGGCGGAGGACAGCCCCAGATCAACTTCCAGAACCTCGTCCGGCTGTTCGACCTGGGGATGGACCCCGGGGCCGTGCTGGCCGCTCCCCGGTGGCTGATGGGCGGGATGGAGCTTCACCCCGGCCGGCTCGTCGAGTTGGAGGGCCCGGTGCCCGGAAAGGTGCGCACGTCGCTCGAAGCGGCAGGTTTCGCCCTCACCGTGCTGGGCGAGCTCGATGAGGGCGTGGGGCACGCTCACCTCGTCCGGATGGGCGAGGACGGCGCGTTGGAGGCCGCCACCGATCCCAGGGCTGACGGCGAGGCGCGGGCCGGATGAGCGACTAGAGTCTTCCCGGCCCCGCGCATCGGAGAAAGATGAGCGCCAGCTGGGAAGGCGAGCTCGACCGTCTGGGCGCACTCCTCCACGACCTTCGCACGCCGCTCGCCGCCATCCTCGGGCTCGCACTCACGCTCGAGCGGGAGGACGTGACACTCCAGCCGGATGAGGCAAAGGAGCTCGCGTCGCGCATCGCGGCCAATGCCCGGACGCTCGACCGGATGGTCGGCGACCTCCTCGACCTGCAGCGGATGGGGCGTGGCCTGGTCGAGCTGATCTCCGTCGAAGCCGACGTCGGAGAGGTCGTCATCCGGTCGGTCGAGGATTCGGACAGCGTCCGCCGGCGGACGGTCCTGGTGGACGCGGAGACCGTTACGGCGGACGTGGACCCGGGCAAGGTGGGACGGATCGTCGAGAACCTGCTGTCGAACTCGGTCCGCCACACGCCGTCCCAGAGCCGAGTGTGGGTTCGGGTCCGACGGGAAGACGGAGGGGCGCTGATCGCGGTGGAGGACGAGGGTCCCGGCGTGCCCGTGGCGCTTCGGACCGCGATCTTCGAACCGTTCCGCCAGGGGCCCGCGACATCGGAGCACTCGCCGGGGGCGGGGATCGGCCTGGCCCTCGTGGCGGCGTTCGCCGAGTTGCACGGGGGGAGAGCCTGGGTCGAGGATCGTGAGGGTGGTGGCGCGTCGTTCAGGGTGTGGCTCCCAGGTCGGTTCAACCGCTCGCTGGAGGGCTAGACGACTGCCGCTTCCTCGGGCTCGTGGGCCTCGGAGGCAAGCCAGGAGTAGGCCTCCTCCTCCTGGGCGAAGTGCAGCCGAAGGATGGCATGGAGCCCGTACAGGACCCGCCGCAGGTCCACCAGGTCGTCGGGCGTCATGGCGTCGGGGGAAAGATCGTCCAGCAGATGGACGAACACGCGCGACAGGTGCTCGATCTCCAGGTGCGCCCGGGCCATCGTCCCCATGGGGTCTTCCCCACCCATGAGCTTCGACACTACCGGGTAGACGGCCGCCTCTTCCTCCTCCTCGTGCTGCACCAGGCGCTCGGTCAGGAACCACCGGATCCGACCGAGTTCCTCGCGGGCCTCCTCCGGCGAGAACGACTCCAGCCGGTCGGCCACCGTGCGGATCCGGGCCAGCCACGGGATGAACTCGCGATGCTCGTCCCGGAACCGGTCGCCCACGCGCGACCCCACGCCGGCCTGCGGCCTGCCCGCCCGGCCTCCCGACAGCGCCCGGAGCGCGTTCAAGATGACGGCGACGTCGATCGCTTCCTGGAGGAGCGCGCCGCCCACCGGCTTCAGCAGCCCGAAGGCGCCCAGGAACATCCCCGCGAACGACAGCCCCATCCCGACTAGCACGCTCTGCACGGCGATGCCCCGCGAGCGCCGGGCGATTCGCATCGCCTCTGCCAACCGGTCGAGCCGGTCCACCACCAGCACGACGTCAGCGGCCTCTGAGGACGCGGTCGCGCCGCGGGCGCCCATCGCCACGCCAACATCGGCGGCGGCCAGAGCCGGGGCGTCGTTCACGCCGTCCCCAACCATGATCGTGACGCCGCCCTCCTCCTCGGCCTTCACCGCATCCACCTTGTCCGCGGGGTCGCGCTCGGACAGGATCCGGTCGACCCCGATCGAGATGCCGACGGACTCGGCCACGTCCGGGTGGTCGCCGGTCACCATGACCACCCGCTTGATGCCGGCCCGTCGCAACGTCCGGATGACGCGCGGGGTGTCCGGCCGGACGGGGTCATCGAGGATCAACCCGCCCACAACCTGCCCGTCCACCCCCACGAACACGGCCGACGAGCCCTCCATGGCCGAACGGCGGCGGATGTCGCGGGCCGGGGGGGGGAGGCCGCCGCCCCGAGTGACCCACGCCGCCTTGCCGAGCGACACCACGCGTCCGTCGACCGTGCCCTCGATGCCCGATCCGTGCTCCTCGTTCACGTCGGTGGGGAGCGAGAGCGGCAGGCCCCGCTGCCTGGCCGCGCGCACGATGGCCGCGGCCAGCACGTGGGGGGAGACCTGGTCCAGGGAGGCCGCGAGGCGGAGCACCTCCTCGGGGTCGACCTCCCCCCACACCTCGACGTCGGCGACGTCCGGGATCCCCGATGTGAGGGTCCCGGTCTTGTCGAAGAGCAGCACCGAGCCGCGGGCCAGCGTCTCCAGAGCCCCGCCACCTTTCACGATGATCCCCCGCCTTGCGGCCCGAGAAATCCCGGCCACGATGGCGATGGGCGCGGCCAGGATCAGGGGGCACGGGGTGGCCACCACCAGGACGGCCACGGCTCGGACGGGGTCGCCGGTGAGGACCCACGCGCCGCCCGCGATCGCCAGGGTTACCGGGAGGAAGACGAGCGCGTACCGGTCGGCCAGCCGAACGAACGGCGCCTTCTGCTTCTCGGCCTCCTCGACCAGTCGGACGATGCCCGCGTACGTGCTCTCCTCCGCAGTGGCAGTGGCCCGAAGCGTGAGCGACGGGCCGGCGTTCACGGCACCTGACCGGAGCGGGTCGCCGGCGCTCCGCTCCACCGGACGGGATTCGCCCGTGAGCGCCGATTCGTCGAGCACGCAGTTCGCCGAGACCAGGAAGCCGTCGACCGGCACCACCTCGCCCTTCTTCACCAGCAGCATGTCGCCCGGCCTGACGTCATCGATCGGCACGGACTCCAACTCGTCGCCGGCGTGCCGATGGACGGTCCGGGGTGCCCGCTCCACGAGGGCGGACAGCTCCCGGCGGGCCCGGGCGTCGGCATACGCCTCCAGAGACCGACCGCTCGCCAGCATCAGCGCAACGACGGCACCCGCCAGGTATTCGCCGAAGGCCACGGCGCCGACCATGGCGAGCCACGCGATGACGTCGACCCCGGTGTCCCGATGGAGGAGGTCCACGACGACCGAGTACGTGAGGGGCAGGATGCCGACCACCGTGGTCGCGGCCCACGCCGCGTTCGCCGCGTCGCGTGCATCGGCGAACCACAGGATGCCTCCGATCGAGATCCCCACGATCGACAGCGTCAGGAAAACCTTGGTGTAGTCCCTCGTTCGTTTCGCTGCCATATGGTCCCCGCGGGCTACGCCCGCCTGAGCTCTCCGGTCAGGTGGCGGGTCAGGGGAACGTCTCGCGTGGCCATGTGCAACTCGTACCGGAGGACGTCGCCCTGGACCTGCATCCGGCGTCGCAGCTGGGTGACTGGGGACCCGGTCGTGGTGAGCGCCATCGTCGTCGATGCGACGTCGATGGCGGTCCCCGAGAGCGGCCCTTCCGCCACCTCCACGACACCCAACGGGTGGGCCAGCATGACCTCCACCCGGTGGGGACCCGACAACCGGAGGAAGCCCCGCTCGAAGTGGAGGGGCGAGCGTTCCTCGGCCGTCCAGCTCCGCTGCGAGTACAAGAGGAAGGTCTTGCCCTGGTGCTCGAACGTCATCTCCTCGCCGTACCGGAAGGGGCCAGACGTCGGCCAGTCGCCCTGGCCCTCGCCTCGCCACACGCCGAGCAGGAACGCGATGGGCTCCACGTCGAGGTGCAGCGCAGGGTCCATCGGGCGAACGCTACCACGGGGAGGCGGGGGCTCCGCGGGCGG
>JBOGVG010000269.1:0-2934 GCA_050692435.1 Actinomycetota bacterium | reverse complement strand
ACCGCGAACAGCAGCTTCGTGATGTCCCCGGCCGCTCCCACCACGAACACCGCCGTGATCCAGAAGACGGCGTTCCACTTCCAGTCGATGTACTTGTAGTTCCGGTGGAGGAGCTCCCGGAGCTCAGCGTCTTTGGTCGTGGACCCCGTCGTGGACGCCATCCCTGTTTTCCCCCCAATCCCCGTCCCGGATCCTCACCCGTACGATCAAGAGAAAACCGGAATCCCCGCCGGCCCTCCGCAAAGGACGCCGGCGGGGATCCCTGGACTGCTGGTTCAGGCGACCTCTTCCGCTCCCTTTTCGGTCGCCGGCTGGGCGATCTCGTTCTCGATCTGGAACAGCCGGATGATCGTCTCAGCCCAGAGCGCGAAGATGCCGGCCGCCAGCCACCCGTACCACACGAATGGCCAGTGGAATGGCACCGCGAAGATCTCCTCGGTGATCCACAGGCTGTGGCCCCACTCGTTCATGGCCACCTGTGACATCTCGGTCACCGCCGCGGCGATCAGGAAGAAGAAGGACCACGGGAAGCCCTTCTCCGCGCCGTACACGGCGGGGATCCAGAACCGGCCGTACAGGTAGGTCCCCACCGTGATCGTGGTCGCCAGCGGGAAGAAGAGGAAGAACATCGGGATGTGGTTCGGGGTCAGGGCCGTGTCGCGGATGAGCGTCTGGTGCCAGGCCCCGTCCTGGTTGGGGAAGAAGCTCGCCGCGATGTAGATGATCACGGAAGTCGTCCCCACGAGCCCCCAGAACACGGCGATCCGCCGGACCTCCTCCTCGGGGCTGGCCTTGACCTTGACGACCTCACGCCCCTTCCTTACGAGGTAGCTCCACCACGACAGGGTCCCGATGGTGACCGCAGCCACCTCGGCCACGAACAGGGTCCGGTACTGGTTCGTGAACGCCTGGGACGAGGAATCGAGCCCCGCGTCCAACGCCGTGTACTGTTGCCAGATCCTGATCAGGACCGCGACGGCCAGGAAAACGGTGCAACCTACCAGGCAGGTGCGCCATCCTCCCAACCAGTCGATCGGGCCATACTTTCGCTCCGGCTCCACTCCAGCTCCGGCGCGCGCCGCCTCGACGGCCATGGCAGCCTCCCTTCGGCCAAGCCTAATATGCCCAGGCCACTAAGCCGAGTCGAACGCTACCCCTTCCCGCGCCCCCAGTCAATCGGCCGTCGCCGGGATGGCCGACCCGGCCGTTTGCGTCGCCGGACGGCTCGGTCTAAGCTCCGTGCCGCGTTGCCGCCTGGTCGCGTACCGAGGGGGGTGAGGTCGTGGGCGGAGTGGTCTTTGCGCTTGTGATCTTCTTGGCAACCCTTGCCTGCATCTGGGCCCTCGTGTGGGCGTCCAAGTACTGAGGTCGGGTTCGTCCATCGCCTGACGAGGCGACCCGGCCCCCGCTTTCTCATCGAAGGGATAGCTTCCGGCTAGGGGTGTCCGTGCCGCCGCCGGTTCCGAGCCAGCCGAGCGCCTGGTCCGTATTGCGCGAGCAGCGGCGACGGAGGTATAACCCGTCCTGGCGAGCATCGATCGGGGGATGGGCATCGTGCCAAAGGAGGAAGGCAGATGAAGGACGGCAAGTTCGTCTTCGACGCGCACACGGGGGTGTGGGACGCGAGCCAGGAGAACTGCAAGAACCGCTTCGGGGAGGCCTTCATCGAGACCTTCTATGCCTTCCACAAGGGATTCAATCCGCCCGATCCGAAATGGCTCATGGACTACGAGGGCGTCTTCCGCAATACCGACGTCGACTGGTACTTCGATGAGATGTTCGTCAAGGGCGATGCCGACATGGCCATCCTGTCGACGCAGGTCCTCTTCGACTTCTACCACAAAGGGTTCGTGACGGCGGAGGGTAACGCCCGGGTCCGGGACCGGTTCCCCGACAGGATCATCCCGCTCGGTGGGGTCGACCCCCGTGCTCCGAACGCCGTGAAGGAGGTGGAGCGCCAGATCACCGAGCTCGGCATGCAGGGGTTCAAGTGGTACACGGCCGAGTGGCGGGGCGAGTCGCGCGGGTGGAGGGCGAACGACCCGATGGTGTTCCCGCTCTACGAGAAGTGCCTAGAGCTCGGGGTCAGAAACGCGCACTTCCACAAGGGGCCGGCCGTGGAGCCGCTCAACCTGGCCTGGTTCGACGTCCGGGACATCGACGAGCCGGCCTGGCTCTACCCCGAGCTCAACTTCATCATCGACCACGTCGGGCTGCCCCGGCTGGACGATTTCTGCTGGATCGCGGCGCGGTGCCCCAACGTCTACGGCTCCCTGGCCGTGGCGCTGGCCTTCATCCACGCCCGCCCTCGGTTCTTCGCCAACATCATGGCGAACCTTCTGTTCTGGCTGGGGCCCGACCGGATCGTCTACGGCACCGACTTCCCCATCTGGTACCCGCACTGGCAGCTCGACGAGTTCCTGGCGTTCGAGCTTCCGGAGGACATCAAGGAGGAATACGGCGTCGACCTGACCCCCGAGATCAAGGACAAGATCATCGGGGGCAACATCGCCAGGCTCTACGGGATCGATATCGAGGTGAAGCTGAAGGAGATACAGGACGACGAGCTGTCCCAGCGCAAGCGAGCGCTGCCCCCCGAGCCCGAGAGAGGCGTCGCCGGGAAGGTCAAGAAGTGAGCGTCGACGTCGGCGCGGTTCGAAGGGCGGCGGGAAGCGTCCCCGACCCGGAGGTCCGCCGCTCCATCGCCGACCTGGGGCTGCTCGACGAGGTCGAGGTGGATGGTGGCCGAGTCATCGTTCACTTCCACCTCACGTCCCCGCCCTGTCCGGCAAACTTCGCCGCCCGGATCGGGAAGGAGATCCGACGGCGGGTGGCCGCCGTGCCGGAAGTCCGGTCGGTGGAGGTGATCCTGCAGGACCACTTCGTCCAGGACGAGCTGCACCGGCTGATCAACATGACCAGGGCCAGGAAGGC
>JBOGVG010000268.1:0-16275 GCA_050692435.1 Actinomycetota bacterium | reverse complement strand
GGGTCGTCGCCGTCGCCCAGCTCGTGCAGGGCCTCGCCAACCAGGGCCTCGGTCTCGGGCCGCGGGATGAACACCCCGGGCTGCACGCGCACCGAGATCCGGCGGAACGGCTGCTCCCCTGTGAGGTGCTGGAGGGGCGTTCCCGCGCAACGCTGGCACAGGGCCCGGCCGAACACGCGTGCCTCCGCAGAAGAGAGGCCGGTGGATCGAGAGTAGAGCCCCGCCCGATCGGTCCGAAGCACCGTCATCATCAGGACCTCGGCCGTCTCGCGGGGGCTTTCGACGCGGTGGCGCTCCAGGTAGCCCGTAGCCCGGCGGAGCACGTCGGAGGGACGCACGATTCGCCTCTCAACCCTGGCCGTCGCCGGCGAGCTGCTCGGCCCGCTCCGCCGCGAGAAGCGCGTCGACGAACTCGTCGATGTCGCCCTCCAGCACGCGCTGGAGTTGGTGGACGGTGAGCTTGACCCGGTGGTCGGTCACGCGGTTCTCCGGGAAGTTGTAGGTCCGGATCTTTTCCGCCCGCTCCCCCGTGCCGACCTGGGAGCGCCGGGCCGCGGCCTCCTTTGCCGCCGCCTCCTCCTGCGCCTTCTGCAGGAGCCGGGCCCGCAGATAACGCATCGCCTTGTCCCGGTTCTGCAACTGCGAGCGCTCCTCCTGACACTCGACCCTGATGCCGGTCGGAAGGTGCACGACGCGGACGGCGGAGTCGGTGGTGTTGACGGACTGCCCGCCCGGGCCCGAGGAGCGGAACACCTCGATCCTCAGGTCCTCGGGCTTGATCTCCACATCCACGTCCTCGGCCACCGGAAGCACGGCGACGGTGGCGGTGGACGTGTGGATGCGGCCACTGGACTCCGTGACCGGCACGCGCTGCACGCGGTGGACGCCCGATTCGTGCTTCAGCCTCGAGTACGCGCCCTTGCCTCTGACCTCCAGGACCACCTCCTTGAAGCCGCCGAGGTCCGAAGGCGAGGCCGAGAGTACGTCGGTCTTCCACCTGTGCCGCTCGGCGAACCGGCGGTACAGCTCGAACAGCTCTCCCGCCCAAAGCGCGGCCTCCTGGCCGCCGGCGCCGGCCCGGATCTCCACGATGACGTCCCGCTCGTCGTTGGGGTCCTTGGGGACGAGGAGCTGCTCGAGCCGGGCTTGAAGCGACGTCACCCTGGCCTCGGCGGCCTCGGCCTCCTCCCGGAGGAACGCGGCCATCTCGGGGTCCTTCTCCTCCCTGGCCATGCCCCGGGCCTCATCCATCTGGCGGAGGGCGGCCGTGTACTCGCGGTACGGGACGACGATCTCCTCCAGCTCGGCGAGGTCCTTGCCCAGCCGGCGATGGCGGTCGGGGTCACGGGACGCCTCGGGGGAAGCCATCTCCGCGGAGAGCTGTTCGTACCGCGACTCGATCTCGGACAGACGGGATGCGAGGTCCATCTACTCGATTATCCGAAACTGGGGAGGGGCGGGGGTGGGCCCCGCCCCTCCTCAGTCGTCCTCGTCGTCCCAGCCGAGATCGAGGGGGGGGATCTCCGGGAACGTGAGGTCGACCATGTCCGGTGATGTGAACAGCTGCTCGGTTGGCTGCTCGACAGAGGGAGGCTCGACGGCCGGCGGTTCCTTCGTCTTCGCCTGGTCTGCCGGGGAGGCGGCCTCGTTCTCGTCCTTGGGAACGACCACCCAGCCGCCCCACGTGTCGCTCACCAGGGACGAGGCTATGCCGACCGCTTCCTCCCGGAGCTCGATGGTCTGTTCGAGGTCCTTGGCCACCCCGAGGAGCCGTTCCTGCATGACGGCCAGCTGGTTGACCAGCTCTTCGCGGCGGCTGGACAGGCCAGCCACGGTGCGGTCGGCCCGCTGCCGGGCATCCCGCAGGGCCCGCTCGGCCTGCTCCGTGGCCTCGCCCGCCCTGATCTGCGCGTCGAGCCGGATGCGGTCGGCGTCGGCCCGGGCCTCCCGGAGGACCCGCTGCGCCTCGTCCCTCACCTCCCGCCGGATCCGGTCGGCCTCCTGGTCGGCGGAGCGGAGGACGCCCTCGATCCTGCGACCGAGCTCCTCGTAGGGATCGGTCTTGGTTGCGCCGGCCACGAGCGCCGCCTCGGCTTCCAGGCGAGCCTCTCGAAGCATGGCCTCCATGTCCTCGATCTGCGAAGCGATCTGCTCGAGGTAGTCGCGGACCTGGTCCGAGTCGTAGCCGCGGCGCGTGGTGACGAACTCGCGCCGGCGGATCTGCTCCGGCGCGAGCAGGACGGGGAGATCGAGCTCAGCCGGGGACATGGGCAACCTCCTGGTCCTGGTTCCTGGGTGACCGCCCTGAACACTCTAGGCCGCACGCGCGCCGATTCAATGACCTGCGGCGATCTCCCGGCTCAGGCCTCCGCCGCCCGGAGCTCGGCCTCCCGCCGCAGCACCTCGTTGAAGGAGGCGATGGCCACCTCGACCTGCCCGTGGTCCGGTGGCCGGGTGGTGATCTTCTGAAGCCACAGGCCCGGAGCCATCAGGGCCCGCATGAACCGCGAGCGCTCGTACCGGGCGCCCAGGCGGAGCACCTCGAAGGCCAGCCCGGCGATGATGGGGATGGCAACGATTCGGGACCCGATCCGCCACCACAGCCCGGGGTTCCCGAACAGCGCGAACACCAGGATCGCCACCACCATCACGATCAGGAGGAAGTTCGTGCCGCACCGCACGTGGAGGGTGGAGTACCGGTCGACCCGCTCCGGGACCAGGGGCTCGTCTCGTTCGTAGGCTGCGATGGTCTTGTGTTCGGCACCGTGGTACTCGAAGACCCGCCGGATCTCCTTGGCCCGGCCGATCAAGACGAGATACCCCAGGAACAGCAGGACCCGGAACACCCCCTCCATCGCGTTCACCAGCACGCTCGATCCGACGTTCCGGCCCACCCACCGGAACGCGACGGCCGGTCCCACGATGAAGATGCCGATGAACAGGACCACGGCGACGCCCATCGAGAGCGCCATCTGTCGCGATGACAGTTGCACGTCCTCCGGCGAGGACCGATTCGCGGAGATGGACAGGGCGCGAACGCCGATGGAGATGGCCTGGCCGAGCGCGATGACGCCACGGAAGAAGGGCTTGCGGAGGATTGGATGCCGCTTGGCGACCGAGTGGATCTGGTGGGATTCCACGTGGATCGACCGGTCGGGCGTGCGGACCGCTACCGCCCACACGTCGCGGCCGCGCATCATGACGCCCTCCATGACGGCCTGGCCGCCGTAGGAATGGCGCTCGGCCTGGTGCCGGTCGTCGCCCATCGGCGAGGCGGCGATCAGCCCTGGGGCGCGGACCGCTGCCCGTACCGGCGCTGGAAGCGCTCCACACGACCGCCGGTGTCGACGAGCTTCTGCTTGCCCGTGTAGAAGGGGTGGCACTTCGAGCAGATCTCCACCCGCAGCTCCGGCTTGGTGGAACGCGTGGTGAACGTGTTCCCACAGGAGCAGTGCACGGTGGCCATCACGTATTCGGGGTGGATACCTTGCTTCATATCGCTTCGTCTCTCCTGTTCGTTCTTTCCGACCAGCTTACGACGCCGGCGCCTTGGCGATCTCTCTCAGGAACTGCTCGTTGGATTTGGTGGCCCGGATCTTGTCCACCAGGAGCTCCAGGGCGGCCCCGGCCTCGAGCGCGTGCAGGACACGGCGGAGCCGCCACACCAGGGCAAGCTCCTCCTGGGGCATCAGCAGCTCCTCCTTGCGGGTGCCCGAGGCCTCGACGTTGATGGCCGGGAAGATGCGCTTCTCGGCCAGCGCCCGGTCCAGGCGGAGCTCCATGTTCCCCGTGCCCTTGAACTCCTCGAAGATGACCTCGTCCATCCGCGACCCGGTCTCGACGAGCGCGCTCGCGATGATGGTGAGGCTCCCGCCCTCCTCGATGTTCCGCGCCGCGCCGAAGAACCGCTTCGGCGGGTACAGCGCGGTGGAGTCCACGCCGCCCGACAGGATCTTGCCGGATGCTGGCGCGGCCAGGTTGTAGGCCCGGGCCAGGCGGGTGATCGAGTCCAGCAGGATGGCCACGTCGTTGCCCATCTCGGCCAGCCGCTTGGCTCGTTCCAGGACGAGCTCCGTGACCTGGATGTGCTGGTCGGCAGGCTTGTCGAACGTGGAGTACACGACCTCGGCGGCCTCCACCGTCCGCTGCCAGTCGGTGACCTCCTCGGGCCGCTCGTCAACCAGGAGCACGATCACGTGGGTGTCGGGGCTGGAGGAGATGATGCCGTTCGCGATGCTCTTGAGGACGGTGGTCTTGCCGGCCTTGGGAGGCGAGACCACCATCCCGCGCTGGCCCTTGCCGATCGGCGCGACCATGTCCATGATCCGCTCGGTCACCGCGTTCGGGGCGGTCTCCAGGCGGAACCGCTCGTGCGGGAACAGCGGAGTCAGCTTCTCGAAGCTGGGCCGCTGCTTGGCCGTCTCGGGGTCCACCCCGTTCACGCTCTCGATCTGGAGCAGCGCGAAGTACTTCTCGTTGTCCTTGGGCTGACGGACCTTGCCGGTAACGACGTCGCCCTTGCGGAGCATGAACCGGCGGACCTGTGAGAGCGACACGTAGATATCCTCCGACCCCGGCAGGTAGCCGGAGGTCCGCAGGAACCCGTACCCCTCGGGCAGGACGTCGAGGAGGCCGGTGGCCGTGGGGGCGGTGGCGATCTCCTCTTCCCGGGCCTCCACCTCGCGCTGGCGCCGCTCCTCCCGGAACCGGCGGCGCTCCTCGCGGGACAGCCGGCGGCGCGCGCCCTCGGGCGGTCTGCCCTCGGGGCGCCCTCCGGGAACCCGCTCGTCACGCTCCTCGCGCTCGGTCTGTGGCGGCTCGGTCTGTGGCGGCGCGGTGGCGACCTCCCCGTTGTCGGAGGCTTCGGTCCGTTCCGCGGGGGACTCGACGGTTCCCGGCGCGGTGGACGGGCCGGTCGTTCCGGCACCGTCCCCGTCCGTGCCCGCGGCGAGGATACGGTCGATCAGATCTGCCTTCTTCAGTCGTTGATGGCCCTCGATACCGAGCCCGGCCGCGATCGTGTGCAGCTCGGACGCGACCTTGCCCTCGAGGACGCTCTTGTCCATTGTCTCGGGTGCCAACTAGGCTCCTCCCTTCAGTTCCCGCTGGAGGGCCTCCCAGTCCTGGGTGAACTTCTGGAGGCCCGCATCGGTCAGCGGATGCTTCACCAACTTCACGAACACGTCGTACGGCATCGTGGCGATGTTGGCGCCGGCCAGGGCCGCCTCCACCACGTGCATGGGGTGGCGGAGCGAGGCGGCCAGCACCTCGGTCTCGTAGCCCTGGACGTCGTAGATCTCGCAGATCTGCCGGAGCGCGAACATGCCGTCGGACGCCACGTCGTCGATCCGCCCCAGGAACGGCGAGACGATGTACGCCCCGATCTCCGCGGCCAGGATGGCCTGCGCCGGGGAGAACACTAAGGTCACGTTGACTCGGATCCCTTCCTTCACAAGTCGTTTGCCCGCCTCCAGCCCATCGGGGGTCATGGGGACCTTCACCACGGCGTTCGGGCCCATCTGGGCCAGGGCGAGACCCTCCTCGTACATGGCGCCGGCCTCCGGCTCCGTGGTCTCGAGCGACACGTCGCCATCCACCTCCGCCAGGATCTCCTTCCACACGGCCTCGGGATCCTCCGCCTCCTTGCCCACCAAAGAGGGGTTGGTCGTGATCCCGGAGAGGACGCCCCACCGGTTGATCTCGCGGATCTCCTCGATGTTCGCCGTGTCCAGGAACAGCCTCATGCGCTCCGTCCTTTCTGCAGGCGCGCCCCCTGGGCCGCGCCCACCATGGCCATCCGCTCCGTGGCCCGCTCCATCACCAGGTCGATGAGGGCGGCGAGCGAGTGGTCGAAGTTGTAGTTGGGGATGACCGGGATGCCGTGGGACAACGCCTGGCTCTTGATGTAGCGCTGGCAGCGGCGGATGTTGTCGAATCCCGTGAGGTACCGGGTGGCCGGACGGGCGGCGTGGTCGGTGGACCGCGCCAGGAAGTGGTTCCGGTGCACGGCTTCATCCTCCACCGTGACGATCACCGGCACGGCCAGGATCCGGTCGGCCCGTGACTCGAGCTGGAGGAACCCCGGCACCACGTGGGCCCCCTCGATGATCATGCTCATCCTCTCCACGGCGGCCCGCTCCAACAGCGCGTCGAGGCCCACCGCCACCGCCGAGACCTGTTCGCGGAACCCCACCACCACCGCGTCGCGAGTAGGGGGCTCCCGGAGGACGTCCCCTGCCTCGAACGACGACGTGTACAACGTGGGCATCAGCTCGCGGCTGAACACCGCCCGCATGACCTCTCGCACTGCGTCGGTGGCCACGACCCGGACGATGCCGAGGCGGGTGGCGAGCTGCGTGGCGATGGTGGACTTCCCCACTCCGGTGGCCCCGCCGATCAACACCACCAGCGGGATGTCCAGGGCCTCGACCTCCCGCCACCTGAGAAAGTTCTTCGCGTACCGCTCGCCGGCCAGCTCCTCCAGGGCACCGACCGCCACCCGGTCCAGCTGGTCGGTGGTCACCGATGGCACGCCGAGGTCCTGAAGGCGTTCCTCGACCGCCTCCGCCACCTGGTACGCCCGCCAGGGCGAAAGGCCGGTCACCATGACCTGGGAGGCCATCAGGCCCTTCGAGTAGGGAAGGCCGGCCTCGTGGTCGGAGATGAGGATGTGTGGGCTCTTCTGTTCCTTCGTCATCGTGCCTCTCGGCGGTCTCTCGCGAGCTCGATGATCTCCCCGAGCACCGTGGGGAGATCATCGTCGCCTTCCACCACCACAGCCCGGTTGTCGACGAAGACGACCTCCGCCCCTCGAGCCAGTGCCTTCTCGGATGCGACGTCCACGGCCGCGGCCTTCAGCTCCGTGAGGAGCACCTCGTACCCCCCCGCCTTGTCCAAGTCTTCCGCCAGCCCGGCCCGGTCGGCCAGGCGGGCGCTCCACCCAACCACCCGGCACCCGTGGGTTGCCTCCAGGGAAGCGACCTGCCTCGCGGCGGCGTCCCCCGGCGCCGTGGTGGTGAAGAACGCCTCCTTGCCCTGCACGTCGCCCAGCGGGACCGGTTCGAAGTCCGTCACGATCAGCCGGGCATCGCCGCGGGATCGCTGGACGTGGGATCTGAGAGCGAGGAGGTTCTCTGGCCCTGTCGTTGGGCTCCCAGCCATTGTAAGGACAACCAGGTCCGATAGCAACAGCCGGTAGGGACCGAGGTAGCCGCCCAAGTACTCGGGCGGCGCCGAGGCCGGCACGACCAGGATCCCCGCGTCCCACGGCACGGGCGGGACCGATGAGCCGCTTCCCTCCAGTAAGAGGAGGTCCGCCCCCAGCTCGACCGCTCGCTCCGCGGCCTCCCGGACGTTCGTCACGAGCGGCGCGCCGGCCAGGCCTCCTCCGAACCGCCGGGCCCCGATGGTCGTAACCCCCGAGGTGACGGCGTCCTCCAGGTAGTCGGTGGCCGCGTGCTCACCCCGACGGGCCAGATCGAGCAGGTGTCGGAGGTCCACGGTGCCGGCCATCGCCACCTGGGGTTCGGGCGGTCCCCCCCGGCCCATGGCCACGACGATCGGAGTCAGCCCCTTCCGCGCGGCCACCCTGGCCACCTCGCCGCCCAACGCCGTCTTGCCGGTCCGCTTCCCGGTCCCGATGACGGCCACCGTGGGGACGGGGAGGGGTGGACCGGAGATTGGGGGGTCCAGCCGGAAGTCCGGACCGAGGTACGGAACGCCCCGGGCCAGGGCAACCGCGGCGAGCTCCATGCGCTCGTGGTAGCCGAGCACCGGCTCGTCCGAGACGTCCAGGACGCCCTCTGGCCGGACCGCGTCGAGGGCCTCGGCCAGCGCGTCGGCGAGATCGGCCCCCGCCTGGATGGTCGGCACGCCGAGGTCCGGGAGGGCGCCTGGGAAGACCTTCTCGGTGCCCCCCAGGAACAGCGCCGCGATCACGTCGTGGCCAATGGCTCGGGCGGCCTGGAGCCCCCACCGGGTAACCGGGGGGTAATGTTCGCCGTCCACGAGAGCGAGCACCCTCACGACGATCCTCCCGGCGGTTGTGGCTGGGTCGGTCTCGCTACTCCGTGTGGGCCGCGGTCTGCTGTGCGGCCTGCTGCACGGGCGGCTCGAACTCCCGGTAGTACTGCTGCCCAGACGACAGCGAGAAGTACGCGATGATGCTCCCGCCGCCGAACGGGAACCGCCGGGTGATCTTGACCTCGTCCCCTTCGAACTCAAGGACGTTGTAGCAAGGCTTCGTGTAGCCTCGCAGCCGGAGCGAGGCCACCGTGCCGGCGTTGGCGATGTACAGGTTCTCCAGGCGCCACACATAGGGCACGTGCTTGTGGCCCGAGAGCACGATGTTCACGCCCGCCGAGATGAGCTCCTCGAGCAGGTCGCCGGCGTCCATCACGGTGCTTCGCTCCCGCCCGGTCCCCGGGACGGGGATCAGGTGGTGGTGCAGGACGAAGACCTTGAGATCGGCGGGCTCGGCGAACTCCTTCTGGAGCCACTCGTAGCGTTCCCGCCCGATCTGCCCCTCGTTCAGGTCGGGCTCGCTGGAGTCGGCCCCCACGATCCGCACGCCCCGGACGTCGATCGACCAGTGGCGGGGGCCGATCAGCTCCTCGAAGTGGAGGTACCCCACGTTTCGGGCGTCGTGGTTCCCCGGCACCGTGAACAGCGGCGCCTTGAGGCGCTCGGCGTAGGCCACCCAGTTCTTGTACTCCTGCCGGTACCCCTCGTTCGTGAGGTCGCCGCTGCAGATCACGACGTCGGGGGCGAGCTCATTGATCTCCACGATGACCCGGTTCATCAGGTTCGGGACGAAGTACGGCGACCCGACATGCGGGTCCGAGATGTGGGCGATGGTCACCACGGCCTCAAGTCTACGTCCTGGAGCGAGCCGGGCCCGGGGCACGCCGGTCTCCCTCGCCCGCCCGCCGCGGCCGCGTGTTCGGGCGCTCGTTTGAAATCGCTCGGCGCGTGGGACCATACCTCCCGAACATGAACGGCCTCGATCTCGTGCTCGTCGCGCTCATCGGGCTCGCCGCCGCCACTGGTTTCCGCCGGGGGGCCCTCCTTCAGCTCCTCTCCTACGGCGGTCTCCTGGCCGGGGTGCTGGTCGGGGCGTTGCTGGGGCCGGCCGTGTCCTCGCTCGCCGAGAGCCACGAGGTCCAGGCCGGCATCGCGGTGGCCGTGCTGTTCGGAGCGGCCGGCGTCGGCAACGCGCTTGGGTGGGTGGCCGGCCACTCGGTGCGGGCCCGGACCCGGGGCGTCCGGGTGTTCAGCACCGCCGACGCGGCCGGAGGCTCGGCCGTATCCGTGCTCGCGGCGCTGCTCGTCACGTGGTTCATCGCGCTCAACCTGGTGAACGGGCCGCTCCCCCCGGTCAGCCAGGAGATCCGCGGTTCGGCCATCGTCCGAGGGCTCGACGCGGCGCTTCCCGAGCCGCCGTCGCTGCTGGCCGAGGTCCGGCGGTTCTTCAACCGGTACGGCTTCCCCGACGTCTTCGCCGGGCTGCCGCCGGCGCCGGCCGGGCCGGTGCGATGGCCGAGCGAGGGCGAGGCGGCCACAGCCTTCGACCGGGCGGCGCCGAGCACCGTGCGCATCGTGGGCGAGGCCTGTGGCAGGATCCAGTCCGGGACCGGGTTCGTGGTCTCGAACAACCACGTGGTCACGAACGCCCACGTCGTGGCGGGGGTGGAAGCTCTGGAGGTCCAGGACCCAACGGGCGACTCCCAGCCTGCCCACGCGGTCCTGTTCGACCCGCAGAAGGACCTCGCCGTGCTTTTCGTGAGCGAGTCGCCCGGGGCGGCGCTGCCGCTCCTTGAGGAGGAGCTCCAACGAGGGGCCGGTGGAGCCGCCCTGGGGTACCCGGGCGGGGGTGACCTGGTCGGCGACCGGGCGGCGGTGCGCCGGCCGATCGACGCCGTCGGACGCGACATCTATGGGCAGCGGACCGTCGAACGGGACGTCTACGAGCTCCAGACGGACGTCGAGCCCGGCGATTCGGGTGGGCCGTTCGTGCTGCCCGACGGATCCGTGGCCGGGGTGGTGTTCGCCGCGTCGACGACCGATCCGGCCGTGGGCTACGCCATCGTCTCGAAGGACGTCATCCCCGACGTGACCGGGGTTCTCGACAGGACCGACCCCGTCTCCACCGGTGCCTGCGTCCGGTAGCTACTCTTCCATCACGACGCGAACGTCCCCTTCGCGGGACAGGACCGAGAACGAGGTGATCTCGCCCTCCCTCCGAAACACCAGCGAGATCCGGCTCCGCCCGACCGCGAGGTTCCGCACCTCCACCGTGTTCAGCCACGTCGGCAGGTGCGGCTTGTTCACCGTGAGCAGGTTCTCGTGGGCCCGGGCCGAGATGCCCAGCATGGCCTGGAGCATGAGGAACGGCGAACCGGCCGCCCACGACTGCGGCGAGCAGGCCACCGGGTAGCTCACAGGGCGGTTCGGCGTGCGGCGGGTGAACCCGCAGAACAGCTCGGGCAGCCGCAGGTAGTCGGCATGCACTGCGGAATCGAACAGGGCCGTGGCCACCCGATTGGTGGACCGGATGAAGCCGTAGCGCTTCAGCCCCGCGGCGATGAGTGCGTTGTCGTGCGGCCACACCGAACCGTTGTGGTAGCTCATGGGGTTGTAGGCCGCCGCCGTCTTGCTCATGGTGCGGATCCCCCACCCCGAGAACATGTCAGGCGCGAGGAGCCGTTTGGCGAGCGGCATGGCCTTGTCATCGTCCACGATGCCGCAGTACAGCCCGTGGCCGGGGTTCGACATCACCGTCCGCACCTTCCGCTTGTCGACGTCGAGGGCTGCCGCGAAGTACTTCTCGTCGTCCATCCAGAACGCCTCGTTGTACCTGCGCTTGAGGTCGTGGGCCTGGCCCAGGAGGAACTCGCCTCGCTGCTCGTCGCCGAGGGCCCGGTACACGTCGGCCATCCGCTCCTTGGCCAGGTACACGTAGGCCTGCACCTCGGACAGGGCGACGGGAGGCTCGGCCAGGTGCCCGTCGGCGTGGACGATGGCGTCGTGCGAGTCCTTCCAGCCCTGGTTCCGCATGCCGCGCGACGAACGGCACAGGTACTCCACGAAGCCGTCGTCGTCCAGATCGCCGTACTGGTCGATCCACCGGAGCGCCGCCTCGGCCGCCGGGAGCAGCTTCTGGGCGAAGTCCAGATCACCGGACCACCGGAGGTGCTGGGCGTACAGGATCAGGAACCACGGGGTGACGTCGACCGAACCGAAGTACGGCGTGTGGGGCACGATGCCCGCGCGGGCCAGCTCCCCCTGGCGCACCTCGTGCAGGATCTTGCCCGGCTGCATGTCACGCCAGTCGTCCACCTCCATCCCCTGGCGGGCGGCGAGAAGCTCCAGGGCCTTGCGGGCCGGCTCGAGGTTCACCGACAACAGCTGGTGCGACGAGATCAGCGCATCGCGCCCGAAGATCGTCACGTACCACGGGATGCCTCCGGCCAGGATGCCGCCATCGTCGGTCTCGGTGAACAGCGCGCGCAGGTCGCGCAGGCTGCGGTCCAGGAGCTGGTTGAACAGCTCGTTGTCGGTGAAGATCTGCGTGCAGTCTCGCTCCCATTCCTCGTAGGACCGCCGGAGCTCGTGGACGGCCACGTCGAAGTCCAGCTCCCTGGGGCGGACGTCGTCCACGACGGGCGAGATGGTCATGGCGATGAGCTTCGTCTGGTAGGCCCCGAGGTGCATCCGAAACGAGGCGTGCACGATGCGCCCTTCGACCTCGAGCTTGTCCGGGGCCTGGGCGAACTCGATCTGCGTGAGCCGGCGCGCGCCGTCCACCCCGCGCGCCGCGAACTCCACCCTGGTGCCCTCGGCCCTGGGCGGATCCGGCGGGATGTGCTTCCTGTGCGCGAGGCCCCGCACCTCGAAGATGTCCGCGAAATCGGCCCCCAGGGAGAACTCGAGGTCGAGCGACACCGGATACGGGTTGTAGTTCTTGACCCGGACCCGCTCGAACAGGCGTCCGTTGATGGCTCTGATCCGCCGGATGTTGAGGGTCTGCTGGGGGACGGCTACAACGTCGCCGTCGTACAGGTCGGGGTTGGTGAGATCCACGTGCGACATGTAGCCGCGCTCGGCGGAGGACGACAGCAGCACCGGGGACCGCCCGGACACCTCCATCCGAAACTGCGACAGGAACCGGGTGTCGCGAAAATACAGGCCGAGCCCGTAGTCGCCGCTGTGGTCGAGGTTGCCCTCCAGGTCCGAGTAGAGGAAGGTCTCCCCTTCCTTGACCGCGAGGGTTTTGCTGGCGAGGTCGGTGACGAGGACCGGGACGGAAACGCGCTCCGGCCGGTCCTCGACGGATCGGTCCTGGGCTTCTGGCTCTGGCTTTACGCTCATGGGGGATCAGGCGACGGGTCCATTCACCCTGGATACGAGCCTGTGGGAGTCTAGGTTTGGCATCGTCCTCCATCAATGACATCGGTCACAACCGGTCCGGCATGAGGAGCCGCTTATGCCCCTTCCACCTCCACCCCGGCCGCCCGGGGCGCGATCCGGAGCAACCGCCATCCCGGCCCGGGATCAGGCACAGGGAATCGTTCGCTCTCGAAGGCCAGCAGGCTGGGGCCGGCGCCCGACACGCACACGGGGACCGGGACGCGCTCCAGGCGCTCGAAGACGTTGCGCACCTCGGGTACCAGCCCAAGCCGCACGTCCTGATGGAGGCGGTCGCCGATGCCCGTCAGAAGACGGCTGGGGTCGTTCGTCATCGCGTGGACCATGACGGCGGCGTTGCCGATGTTGTGGACGGCGTCCTCGAGCGGGACCGTCTGGGGGAGGGCGCGCCGAGCCTCCTCCGTGGAGAGCCGGACGTGCTCAGGGATCAGCACGACGGGCTGCAGCTCGGGGTGGGGGTCCAAGCGCACGACGGCCCCGGGCGTGGCGATCGTGAACCCGCCGAAGACCGCGGCCGCGGCGTTGTCCCAGTGACCCTCCATCGAGCCAGCCAGCGAGAGGGTCCCGAGCGGTGTGCGGAGGTCGCCAAGGTGGAGCATTGTGGTGGCGAGCGCGACGCCCGCGACGACGGCGGCCGCCGAGGAGCCAAGACCGCGCTGAAGCGGGATCCGGTTCACGCCGAGGAGATGGAGCTGTGGAAGCTCGATCGTCTCGCCGAAAGACTGTTGGGCGTCGTGAAGGACGTAGCGCATCGCGCGGCTCACCATGTCGGTCCCGTCGGTGGGGAGCTCGTCGGCGCCCTCGCCGTCCCAGCTCACGCCGGGCTCAGCTTCTGTGTCGACCGTCACCTCGTTGCACAGCTCGAGCGCCAGGCCGAAGCAGTCGAACCCGGGACCGAGGTTGGCCACGGTGGCCGGAACGCGGGCGACCAGCCTCATCCGCTATCGACCCTCTTCTGCCACCCAGCCGGCGCTTCGCGTCTCACAGCCCGAGCTCGGCCGCCACCGCCGCAGGATCGGCACGCACGGTGGGCGGGTGGCTGGCCCCGGTGATGGCCCACTCCGGGTCCTTCAGCCCGTGTCCGGTGAGCACACACACCGCCGTGGCTCCCTTCGGCAGGCGGTCCTCCGCCGCAAGGTGCAGCAGGCCCGCCACCGACGCCGCCGAGGCGAGCTCCGCGAACATCCCCTCGTGCGCGAGCCGCTTGTAGGCCGCCAGGATCTCCCGGTCGGTGACGGCCATGATCGCCCCTTCGGACTCCGTCGCCGCCGCGACCGCCTTGTCCCACGATGCGGGGTTCCCAATCCGGATGGCCGTGGCGATGGTGGAGGGGTGCTCGAGTGGATGCCCCAGGACGATGGGGGCCGCTCCCTGGGCCTGGAACCCGAACAGCTGCGGCGGCTCCGCGATCGCGCCGTCGGCGAGGTACTCGCGGTATCCCATCCAGTGGCTCGAGATGTTCCCGGCGTTGCCCACCGGCACGAAGTGAAGGTTCGGCGCGCGGCTCATCGCGTCGCAGATCTCGAAGGCGCAGGTCATCTGGCCCTGGAGCCGGTACGGGTTCACCGAGTTCACTAGGGTGACCGGATAGTGGTCGGCGAGGTCCTGGGCCAGCTCCAGGGAAGCGTCGAAATTGCCGTCCACCTCCAGGACCCGCGCCCCGTGGATCAGGGTCTGGGCCATCTTCCCGAGCGCGATCTTCCCCTTCGGCACGAGCACGGCGCACGTAAGGCCAGCCTTGGCGGCATAGGCTGCCGCCGAGGCGCTGGTGTTTCCGGTGGACGCGCACACCACCGCCTTCGAGCCCTCCTCCACTGCCTTGGAGATGGCCAGGGTCATCCCGCGATCCTTGAACGATCCCGTAGGATTGGCCCCCTCGTACTTCAGATACACCTCGCACCCGGTCTCGGCCGAGAGCGACTCGGACCGGACGAGCGGTGTGTCGCCCTCCCCGAGCGTCACCACCGGCGTGGCGTCGGAGACCGGGAGCCGTGCTCGATACTCCTCGATCACCCCCCGCCACGGCGCCGCGGTCATTCCTCCGCCTCCACCCGGAGGATGCTTCGAACCTCCTCCACCGCCTTCACGGCCCGGAGCTCGCTCACGGCCTGCTGGAAGGCGCCCTCCCGAGCCCGGTGGGTGATGAACACGAGCTGGGCGTCGGCGCCCGTGCCCTCCTGCCACACGCTCTTGATCGACACCTGGTTCCGCCCGAACACGCTGGCGATCTCGGCCAGGACCCCGGGGCGGTCCTCCACCCGGAGCAGGATGTAGTACTGACCGTCCATCTCGGCCATCGGCCGGATGGTCCGCTCGTGGAAGCAGGTGCAGCCCACGCCGCGGGCCCCGGCCAGCAGGTTGCGGGCCACGGTCACGACGTCGCCCACCACGGCCGTGGCCGTGGGCTCGCCGCCGGCCCCCCGCCCGTAGAACATCAGCTCGCCGACATTCGGGCCTTCCACGAACACGCCGTTGAACGCGTCCCGCACCGCGGCCAGCGGGTGCTCCGCCGGGATCATGGCCGGGTGAACGCGGGCCGCGATCCGCTGGTCGTGGAGCTCCGCGATGGCGAGCAGCTTCACCACATAGCCCAGCCGCCGGGCGAACTCGACGTCCTCCGTGGTCACTCCCGAGATGCCCTCGCGGTAGACGTCGCCCCCCACCACCCTCGCGTTGAACACGATCGATGCCAAGATGGCGCACTTGGCCGCCGCGTCGTGGCCGTCCACGTCGGCGGTGGGATCGGCCTCGGCGTACCCCAGGCGCTGCGCCTCGGCCAGCGCGTCGGCGAACCGCATCCCCTCGTCCGACATCCGGGTGAGGATGTAGTTGGTAGTTCCGTTCACGATGCCGAGCACCCGGGTGAGGCGTTCGCCCGTGAGTGATTCCTTCAGCGGTCGGATCAGCGGGATGCCGCCCCCCACCGCCGCCTCGAAGTACAGGTCCAGGCCCTTCGCATCCGAGGCGTCGAACAGCTCGCGGCCTCGCGTCGCGAGCAGCTCCTTGTTCGCCGTGACCACCGGCTTGTCGCGGTCGAAGGCCGCCAGGATCAGCGAACCGGCGGGCTCAGACCCCCCCATCAGCTCGCACACGATGTCGATGTCGGGGTCCTCCACCACCTCCATGGCGTCCGCGGTGAACGCGGAGGGGTCGAGCGGGACGTCGCGGGCCCTCGCCGGGTCGCGGACGGCCACCTTCGCCACCTCGAGCCGGCAGCCGGCCCGCCGGGCAATGTCGTCCCGGTGGTCGTGGAGCAGGCGAACCACCGCGGCCCCCACGTTGCCGCACCCCAGGAGCCCCACCTTCAGAGTGCGGTCGGTCATCGCTTCGGCTCTCCCACTTCCCCCAGCCACGCGGCCATCAAGATCTCGTCCTCGTAACCGTAGGACTTCTTGGCATGGCGGACGAGCCTACCCTCCTCGACGAACCCGAACTTTCGATAGAGGGCGATGGCCGCGTCGTTGTGCGGGTAGACGGTGAGCTCCACACGCTCCACCCCGGCGCTCCGCGCCCACCGCAGCGCCTCGGCCATCAGGGCCGTCCCCACGCCGCGGCCCCGCCACGTCGCGATGACGAACATCCCCAGGGTGGCCACATGCCGGGTGACGGGGTGGGGGTCCCTGCGGATGGACAACGACCCGACCACGCCGCCCTCCGCCACCGCCACGAGGTGAGCGGCCTCCCCGGTTCGGGACCGACGAAACCGCCTCCGGTACAGCGCTGCTGTCCGGGTGACCTCCTCGGTCTGGATGAGCCGCCGCTCCGCGGCAACGCTCCGATAGGCCTCCAGGAAAGAGCGGGCGTCCCCGGGCCGGGCCGGCCGAACCAGGAACTCGCGCGGCTCCGGCG
>JBOGVG010000267.1:0-5200 GCA_050692435.1 Actinomycetota bacterium | reverse complement strand
GTCGTGACGGCGCTCGCCGGGACCCTCATCGCGCTCGGCTCGATCGGGACGTGGGGGAGGATCGAAGGGTCCGAGCAGAGCGACCCCATCCTGAGCGGGACGGTGGGCGGGCTGGCACTCGCCGAAGGCAGGGTGACCCTCGCCCTCGGCCTGGCCGTGGCCGGGGCGGCCGCCGCCCTACTGGTCCGCTCGGTCGGGTGGCGACGCGTGCTGCCGCTCGTCGTTCTACTCGCCTCGCTCGCCGCTGGAACGATCGCCGCCGTCGATGCGCTCCGTGCCGATGAACGCTTCCGCGTGGCTCGGATCGATCAAGTGGCCCGCAACATCTCGGACACCACCGGCTTTCCGTTCGACCCGATCCGGGCTCGCCTCGCGTCTCAAACAACGGGACCGGCGGAGGTCACGGTGGGCGGTGGCATGGCCCTGCTCCTCGCGTGCGCAGCGCTGGGCGCGGGCACGTCCGCGGTGATGCTGGCCCGTTCGAGGAAGCGCTCGGCTAGGGCTGGATGACGACCGGGGTGCCCAATGGGATCCGCCGGAGCAGCTTCATGCCCCCGTTGTAGACCCCACGCAGCCGTGCGAGACCTCCCGGGTCGCTCGGGTCGCCGGTGCCGTGGATGGCCATCCTCCCCTCGCCCGGCCAGTCCAATCCCCGCCCGAACCTCGCCGGGTCAGGGATGGCCGGGCTCCATCGGGGCCGCCCCCATCGTCTGCACCTCAAGAGGGATCTCCAGGGAATCGGCTGCCTGCTCGATCAGCACGCCGACCCGCCACCTGCCGGCCACCGACAGGTTGGTCCCTTCGCCGGTCCACATCCCCGCCTGGCTCTGGGCGAGCTCGAGAGCCGACCCCCCCACCCCCGGCTGCTCGGGCAGGCTGAACCCTAGCGTCACTCGGAGCGCCTCAACCGGCTCCCCGGTGTCGTAGTCCTCGACGTGGACCTCGAACCGGTTCGGGCCCGGGGCCCCGGGGTCGACGACCAGCCTCACGCGCACCGTCGTGGCGAAGTCGCTCCCCGTGACGACGACGGGCCCGGCCTGGCTCGAGGCGTGGGCCGCGGCCGCGGCCTCCTGGGACGGTGGGACCAGGCCGGCCATGATCCCGGTCAGGCCGAAGACCCCAGCGGCGAGCAGGACCTCGCCGCCCACCGATCTCCGCATCGCCCCCACCGGCTTCGCCCCGCTCGATACGGCCGGGACCATGCGGTAGCGGTTGTAGGCACCGAGGGCCACCATCCCGCCGAACAGGGCGGTCTTGCCGATGGCGGTGAGCCCGAAGCCCGTCTCGAACGCCCTGCCGATCGACCCGACTTCGTCCCAGGCCCGGGCCGCCCCCGTGAGGGCCACGGCGCCGAGGGCGAACCCCGCCAGGAACGAGAACCGGCGAACGGCCCCGGCTCGCTCCCCCGGCCCCGCTCCCCACGTCCCCATCAGGAGCCACGCCAGGCCCCCTACCCAGATCCCGACCGCGGCGATGTGCGCCCATTGCGTACCGACCGTGAACCACCGCCAGGAATCGCCCGCTGCGGCGTGGCCGGCGATGGCGTGGATCAGCATCGCCGCGGCGGTGATCACCCCCAACATCACGAACCAGACCGTGCGGGGGCGGATCAGGATCGCGCCCACCGCCGCGGCCGCCGCGGCCAGGCCGATCCCCCGGGCGACGAGGATCTCGCCCCGGTCCGAGCCCAGGAGCGCCGACGCCGAGACTCCCACGGAGGACCGTTCGGCCACGAACATGCCGACCAGTCCGGCCGCCGCGAGGACCCAGGCCAGGACGAGGGGAGGCCACCCGCCGGGAAGCCTTCCCCGGAAGACGAACGGGCCCGACACCGCGGCGCCCAACAGGATGGCCAACCCCCAGTAGAACCCCCACCGGCCGGCCACCGAGAGGGCCGAGGGCCGCTCGGCACCGCTCCCCCCGTGCTCGCCGGACGTGGCGGCGGGGATGGTCGTCCCATGCTCGACGCCGATCCCGAACGAGAAGGCTCCGGTCGTGAGGTGACCGTCGACCTTCGACAGGGCCCGCCAGCTCACCGTGTACACGCCGTTGGCGAGTTCGGGAAGCGCGACCTGGAGACTGTTCCGTTCGCCCGGGCTCCCCTCGACCGGGCCGACGTCGACCTCCTGCCCGGTCGAATCGAGGATCTCTACGGATGAAAGTCCGAGGTCCGGCGGCTCTGTGAAGCCCATCACGACATGCGATGGGGGCGAGTCCAGGAGGGCACCGGGTCCCGGGGTGGACGACGTGAGCAGGGCGTGGGCGCCGGCGTCGGGAGCGCCGAGCATCAGCCCCACGGCGACGAGCCCCCCGAGCGCCAGCGCCCTTCGCACTTGCCTACCCGCGCTTCCTCAGCGCCAGCGCACCGAGGGCGACGCCAGCCACGAGGGCGACGCCTCCCACGATGATCGCCACGAGGGCCAGCATCCGGGCCAGATCGGCGTCGTCGCGGGCGGCGGCGGCGGCCTCGCGGGCGCTCTGAGCCTCCGCAGCCAGCCGGGCCGTCTCGCGGTCAAGCCGGTCAGCTAGCTCGGCGGAGGTTGGATCCTCAGCCGGGAAGGAAATGGTCCCGGGGTCCTCCATCGGCCCGAACGTCTCGGGGCCGGACGTGAAGCTCTCGTCGATCTCTTGGCGACCGACGGTGCCCGTGAACAGGAACGTGTACTCACCCGGCCGGGTCGGAAGGAAATGCGCTTCGTAGTCTCCCGGCTCACCGAACACACCGACCACGAAGCTGGGCGACATCTCCAAAGTCATGCTCTCTTCGCCGAATAGGATCTCGATCTGCAGATCCACCCCGTCGACGACCGGCCGCTCGTTCGGCCCTTCCGTCAAGATGAGCTCGGCGCTGTTCGGCTGGCCGGCGAAGGCCGGCTCCGTACCGAATCCCACGACCAAGTGGAGATCGCCGACGTCCCGCCGTTCGTGAGCGAAGGCGGGCCCGGCCAGCATCACCGACGTGGCCATCGAACCGAGCATGACGACGACCGATACGGCGAGACGCCGAGGCACAGTTGTCCTGGACACTGAGATCCCCCCTCGAGAGGCGACGGAAAGCGTTGGGGTCGCTACGGGGAGGGAGGGCCGCGGACGCCCCACGCCCCGACCAGCAGCGCCGGTGAGGGCAGGAGGGCGGGTACGGGCACCGCGGTGCGCATCCGGCCGGGCGCAAAGTCCGTCCGCAAAGCGCAGGCGAGGCTATCCGTGAGTCGAGCCAAGGCCCGGAGGATCAAGGCGACCGCGAGGGCGGTCACCAGCTGAGCGGCGAGCCCCACCCACAACAGGCCGTGGGCCAGCAGGTGGACCAGGGGTGCCCCAGCCACGAGTCGCTCCACCACCTCGAGGGCCACGAACAGCCCGCACTGAATCAGGGCCAGAAGGGCGACAGTGGGAAGGAGCGGCAAGGGAGCCCGCAGATGCCCGGCCCGGGCACCGCGAAGGGTCCGGATCACCACGAGCGCCGCCGACCAGACGCCGAGGACCATGGCCGCGAGCAGTGCGTACCGCCAGTACGAGTGACCGGTCTCGTGGAGGAGGTCCCGGCGTGTCCACGGGTTACCGATCGCGATGACGTACGCGAGGACGTGGCCCGCGATGGTCCCGGCGACCGCGGAACCAGCCAGGCCGACGTGGTCCGGGACTCCACGACGGCGGGCGCGAGTGGACCGGCCGCTCCCGGGCCAGGAAGCGTGCACGAGCACCCTCAGGATCTCGGGCCCCCTCTCGGGATCATCGTCCCGGCGCTCACGCTGGTTGCCCAACGCGTGGAACCACAACCCTACTACGGACCGCTCATCCGCCGGGATGGCTCTCCGTTGGCTGCCCGTCGTGGGCATGACCCGCGAGCATGGCGGAACCTGGCAGACCTGCCGGACTGAGGACATGAATGTTCAGGATGCGAGGTCGACGTTCCTGACTTCGAGTCCGCCCAGCACGGCGTCGATGAAGGTGTCGCCGGGCTCCTGGTAGACGTGCACCGTCATCGAGGCCTCGGGGATGCACCAGGCCGCGAAGTCCTCGGAATCGCGACTCACCGCCAACCCGCCCACCATCTCGATGTGGTCGAATCCGCCCTCGCCCTCGTGATACGGCGTGCACTCACCCGCGAAGAGGAGCACCGCCGTGAAGTCACCGGCGCGGGACCAGAACTCGAGTTCCGGGCTGTCGTAGTCCCTATCCCACGCCAGCGTCAGCGGAGGGTCCGCTTCCAGGACGAGGAAGCCGTCCTCCGTGTCGCGCCCGTGAAGGTTGGTGGCCCACAGGCCACGGTCCTCGTCACTCATCTGCGCCTCTCCCGAGGCGTAGTCGTACACGAGCACCGTCCAGGAGCCGAACTGGAAGGCGAGGTAGACGCCATCGGGCGGGAGACGCCAGAACCCAACCGTGCTTCCCTGGAGATCCTCGTACGTGGCGAGCAGTTCCGCGTCGTCGTACCCTTCGACGAACTCCTCCACGGTTCCGTAGACCACCAGGAAGTCACGCGCGAAGCCCGGGCCATATCCGGAGCCGTAGGGCTGCGCCCTCATGCCCGCCAGGTCGAGCCCGGGAGGGTAGACCAGCTCGGCCGTGGTTCCGTCCGGGAAGGTCACCGGCATGACCACCGAATCGCCTTCCGGAAAGGTCTGAGGGACGAAGCGCGCGTGTTCCCCGGCGCTCGGGGATGGCGATCCCGCCGGGCCAACCGTCGAGGGAGGGACTTGTCCGCCCCGAAGTCCACCGCACGCTGCCGCGAGTGACAACGCTGTCGCTACCGTCAGGACCCGCCGTCTCATGTCACCCGGTTCCGACCGGTCGATGGGCCCGAGGGTTCCAGGCGCCGATCTCGTTTGAACCTCGAGCTTGCGCGTCTCGCTACACTCCACTCGCCACCAGACGAAACGGTGGGCGAGAGTGGCGGAACCTGGCAGACGCGCCGGACTTAGGATCCGGTGCCCGAAAGGGCGTGGGGGTTCAAATCCCCCCTCTCGCACCGTGTGATGTCGCAGGACATCGTGGACGGATGTCTCGGGACATCGTAGACACCTTCACCTCAGCCCTGGGGCTGGTAGTCCCGCGTCGGATCCAGGGTGAGCCGCCGTAGCAGCTCCCCCTCCTCGGACAGCACCCGCACGTCCAGCCCGTCGATGAGCATGATCACGCGCTTGCCCTTGTGCGCGTGCCCGACGCCGATGTGGTGAAGCCGCGTCCTGTAGCGAAGCGT
>JBOGVG010000266.1:0-3520 GCA_050692435.1 Actinomycetota bacterium | reverse complement strand
GGCGTAGCATGATCAGGACGAGTGCGATGCGCTCATCTGCACGTCGGACCGTGATGGCAGCGATGGCGATCCTGATCGCGGCGTGCGGCGCCTCTCCGGGATCACGCCCGACGCCGGCGGAGCCCACCTCGACGGTGGACGCGGGCACGATGGTCCCGCGTCCCCAGTCTTCCCCGATCGCCGGGCTCGGGGACTTCCCCGAGTTCCCCCAGGGGCTCCTCCCCGAGACCGCGGCCGCCTCGCTCCAGGCGGTGCTCGACGAGGCGGTTGAGCAGGGCACGTTCCTGGGGGTCACGGCCGCGGTCATCGTCGCCGACTCGGGAAGCTGGGCGGGGGCCGCGGGCGTCGACCACGAGGAGAAGCCCTTGACCCCAGACGCTCCACTCCCCATCGCCAGCGTGGGCAAGACCGTGACCGCGGCCCAGGTACTCCGCCTGGTCGACGAAGGAAAGCTCGGCCTGGACGACGCGGTCGCTGATCATCTTCCTCCGGAAGTTGCGTTCTTCGACGCGAACGGCGCCACCATTCGAGATGTGTTGGGGATGCGCAGCGGCATCCGCGACCAGCCACTCGTCGATACGGGATCCTCCTACGGGCCGCTCTTCCCCGCAGGGTCGGAAATCGTCTACACGAACATCAACTACATCCTGCTCGGGAAGATCATCGAGCACGTCACGGGCCGGCCGCTGTGGGAGGTCCTTCGCTCGGGCGTCCTGGACCGTCCCGGCCTCGATGGGCTGGTGTACCGATGGAAGGACGCGCTGGCAGCCGATGGGGGGGGAATCGAGTCGGACCCCGCCTCTCTGGCACGGTGGGGCTACGAGCTGTACGGCGGGTTCGTGCTCTCCGACGCCTCCCTTCGCCAGATGACCGACTTCCAGGGTGACTGGTACGGCCTGGGGGCCATCGACTTCTCGCAGGGTACTCCGGCTATCGTCGGCGGCTATGGCATCCCGGCCATCGGCCATGGCGGACTGGAACCATCCAATGCGGTCATGCTTGTCGCGTTCCCTCAGACGGATGTCGTTGTCGCGGTTCAGGCCCACATCACAATCCCCAATCCTCTGAACCAGGTCGCGACGGTGGTAGGAGCCTTGAGAGACGCGGTGCAGCCCTGAGCCGGTGCCGAGGATCGGGGCCGATTCCGCTTCGACTCCGAACTGCCGGCCGATCCGTCGGCACAGGACATCAGGTTGCGCTCTTCGCGACCATGGATGAAAGGAGGGGAGACTGACGCTTCGAGGAAGGAAGAAAGAAGGGATCAGCTCGCGGATGAAGGGAGATATGGCATGAGGCGGATCACGCTGATCATGGTGGCGGCGGGCCTCTTCGCCGGCATGGTGGCGGGGCTTGCTGTGGCGACACCGGGTTCCGGAGTGACCAGCACGGTGCTGGCCCAGGGGACCCTGAAGGACGTCGACGTCAGGACGAAGACCGGGGCGTGGAAGGCCCAGATCACCACGAAGGGGACCTCTGACCTCATCGTCCGGGAGAACCGGGTGGCCCCGGGGGGACACTTCGGCTGGCACAGCCATCCCGGGCCCAGCCTGGTGATCGTGAAGTCGGGGACCTCCACCTTCTACCGGGGGGACGACCCAACCTGCACCCCCCAGGTGCACGCGGCCGGCACGGCCTACGTGGACCCCGGCGGCACGGTGCACATCGCCCGGAACGAGAGCGAAACTGAGGAGCTCGTGCTTATCGTGACCTCGCTGATCCCCCAGGGCGCCATGGGGCGGATCGACGAGGCCGACCCCGGCACCTGCCCCTTCTGAGCACCAGCGTATCGGAGGAGCCCGCCCCCCGTGGGGCCGGCTCCTCCGCGGCCGCCCCCTCGACTAACGCCCGCTCGACCCTACAGGTCTTGGGGCCGGAGATGCACTTCCGATCCGGGTTCGAGGTGCTGCTTGCGGCTGGTGAGCAGACCAAAGCGATGTCGACACGTGGCCGTCGGACAGCTGAACCGGATCCAGGTGAGGCATTTGACGCCCGAGCGTCCCGCGTCACGCCCCAACGAGTTTCCGGAGGAGCGCCGCAAGAGAGTTCCAATACTGCCCCGTCACCTCTACGAGGTCAAACCTCAGTTCACAGGCCGAATTGCGACTCCGACAGACCTGACGCGAGAGGGACCGGCGTGGCCAGATCCCGCCAGATCCCGCACGGGTTGACTATCCGCCGGGCGCCGTCGGTGGATTGGTGTTTCCCCCATCGCGATCCATACCCCCTAGGGTGGATGCTCTGACCGGAACCGAGTTGGCTGGTACGCCGGAGCAGTCGAAGCTCCACGTTTGGTGCGCATGGCCTCTACGACCGCACACCAGCCAAAGCTTGGCGCTTCGAGGAACCCTCGGAACACGGAGACCGCGGAAGAGAACCAACAGGTTCGGGATCAGCGTGGCGAGCTCGCGGGCCTGCGATCGCCGATCAAGGGCGATCAGCACGATGACTGCGATACCCGGATGGCGAACGCGAGCCCGATCCCGATGAAAACGCCACGCACGGGCTCAGGCTAGCCGCCCGGCTAGTGAGTGCTGGTTGCCCGTCTACTCAGCGAGAAGCGGCGAGGCATCTGGGCAGTGCGGCGGTTCTCGGAGCCCCGAGGCGACTCGAGTGCCCGGCGAATCCTGGAAGAGCGGTTCGCCCGAGGCGAGATCGACGCCGACGAGTTCCGCAGCCGGCTCACAGCCCTGGAGGACCACCGGTAGCGGGGCGATGCCAGAGGACGCGGCGAGCGTAAGCGCGCTGCGTTGCCCGCCGATGGAGGCGGCGAGAGATCGTGGAGTCTCCTCCACGATTGCTCCACAGCCGCACTACGGCGAGTCCGTCGCCCAACCACGGCCAAACAGCGGGTGAGACGCGCGAAGAACACGGATGCGCGCTGCGCATCGTCGGAATGATCTGATCCGCTCACACTTTTCGCCGCCGCACGCCGGGGTAGACATCTATACAGGTCTTCGAACGAATGGCGGGGACGGCGCACGTCACGGTCGGCACCTTCAACCTGAACAGCGCTTCAGTGCATCAGCCAATTTTGGCGTCTCAAGATTTTCGGCTAACGCCAACGGCGCCAGTTGACGGCCCCTTGCTTGGAACCGGCCGTCACCTCCTCCTTCCATCCGCCGAACGCCGCCAGGATCTCCCCCTTCTCACGCTCGGGCACGTTGAAGTGATCGAGCGTACGGCCAAGCTCCGCATCGACCTCGTCGAACACTTCGGGTGGGATCTTCAGGTCGAAGTGGGCGTCGCGCAGCTCTCTGGCCGTGTATTGAAAGGGTCCACCCGCCAACGAGGCGACCCACAGGGTCCTCAGGAACTTGAGGCCTGGCAGCCGTCCGGCGAAGGTCACCGTGTGCCATTCCTTCAACTCGGGGTTGGCATCGACCACCTTCGGGTTCTTCAGCAGTTGGTCGCTGAAGTGGTCCACTACGGCGGCGATGGCGTAGATGCCACCGAGGCGTTCATACAGCGTCGGCTCGACCATAAACTTCGCTCCTCCGTCGTTACTCCTTTACCTATTTGC
>JBOGVG010000265.1:0-3456 GCA_050692435.1 Actinomycetota bacterium | reverse complement strand
GGTGCGGTCGTCGAGGACCACCGCGGCGGCGAGGAGATGGAGATCCACGCCGACCTCGTGGTGAACGCCGCAGGCGCGTGGGCCGGGAGGATTGCCGCGATGGCGGGCTGCGAGGTCACCATCCTCCCCGGCAAAGGGATCATGATCGCCATGAACCACCGGCTGGTGAACACGGTGGTGAACCGGTGCGAGATGCCGGCCGACGGGGACATCATCGTCCCGATCCGCACGGTCTCCGTGATCGGCACCACGGACGAGAAGGTGGCCGACCCCGACGACTGGGAGATCACCCGCGACGAGGTTCAGAAGATGCTCGACGCGGGGGAGAACCTCGTTCCCGGGTTCCGAGAGGCCCGAGCGCTCAGGGTGTGGGGCGGGGTTCGTCCCCTGTTCCAGGAGAAGGCGGAAGGGACCGACACGCGCGATGTGACCCGGGCCCACACGCTCTTGAACCACCGGACCCGGGACGGCCTCGAGCGGTTCCTCACGATCACCGGGGGGAAGTTCTGCACGTTCCGGCTGATGGCGGAGGACACCGTGGACGTTCTGTGTGCGGAGCTCGGGGTCGACCGGGCCTGCCGCACGACCCACGAGCCGCTCCCCGATTCCGAGGACCGGCGGTTCTACTGGCTGGGCGCGCGCGTGGCCGCGCGCGAGGAATCTCTCCACCGCGATCAGTTGATCTGCGAGTGCGAGATGATCCCCCGGCGGCGCCTGGAGGAGGCCATGAGCCGCCGGGCCACCACCGACTTGGACGACATCCGAAGGACCGTGCGCCTGGGGATGGGGCCGTGCCAGGGCGGGTTCTGCATCTACCGGGCCACCGGGATCCTCCACCAGGTCCAACGGATCCCGGCGCTCGCCGCGAACGGTTCCCTTCTGGACTTCCTCCAGGAGCGGTGGAAGGGCGTGCAACCCATCCTGTACGGGGACCAGCTCCGGCAGGCCCGGCTGGACGACTGGATCTTCCATGGCCTCCTCGACGTGGGACACCTGCCCGTATGAGCGCCGATGCCGTCGTGATCGGAGCGGGGCTCGCTGGACTGACCGCGGCCATCTGCCTGGCCGAGGGAGGCCTTTCGACGACCTTAGTGGCCAAGGGGGTCGGGGCGACCCACCTCGCGCCCGCCTCCATCGACGTCCTGGGGTACGCGCCGGACCTGGTGGAGAGCCCGGCGCGGGCGCTTCCTGCCTTCACGGATGAACGCCCCGACCATCCCTATGCCCGACTGTCTCCACGGATGGTGGCGGCGAGCATGGACTGGCTCCGGGAGCGGATCCCGGCCCTCTCCTACAGGGGATCCCTCGACGAGAACCTCCTCGTTCCAACGGCCGTCGGGGTGGCAAAGCCGACGGCGCTCGTGCCGGAGGCCATGGCCGGGGGCGACCTTCGGGCCGGCGGGCGGTTCGCGTTCGTAGGGCTGCGGGCCCTGAAGGACTTCTACCCGGCCTATCTGGCCGAGAACCTCTCACAGGCCAAGCTCCCGTCGGGCGCGACCGTGGAGGCCCGCGCGGTCGAGCTCGGGGACCCGGGGGACGAGGCCGACGTGAACCCCTTGGGGTACGCCCGCCAGTTCGAGGAACCCGGCTTCCGCAAGGCCGTGGCGTCCGAGCTCCTGTCCCGAGTGGAGCCGGGAGAGGTCGTGGGGTTCCCCGCGACGCTCGGCCTCGACGACCATCGAACCGTATGGCGGGAGCTCCAGGACTTGCTGGAGCGGCAGGTGTTCGAGGTTCCTACGCTTCCTCCGTCGGTCCCCGGCATCCGGCTGTTCCGGGAGCTCCGGGACCGCTTTCGGCAGGCCGGCGGGCGGCTGGTGATGGGGCCGACCGCGGTCGGCGCCGACACGAGCGACGGGGTGGTGGAGCGGGTGGTGGTCCGGGCCGCGGCGGCCCGACCGGCCACCCACGAAGCAAGATGGTTCGTCCTGGCCACCGGAGGCTTCGCGGCCGGAGCCATCCACCTGGACTCACACGGCGAGGTGTGGGAGAGCGTGTTCGGCCTCCCCGTGGCGGGGGCGCCGGGTGCCGAACCGCGGTTCCTTCCGCGCTACCTCGACGACCACCCCATGGCCCGGGCCGGCCTCGCCGTGGACGAGGTACTTCGGCCCATCGACGCGCGGGGGCGCCCGGCATTCGAGAACCTGTTCGCGTGCGGAGCAGTGCTGGGGGGCGCGGAGCCCTGGCGGGAACAGTCCGGGAACGGCCTGGCGCTCTCCACGGGGTTCGCCGCCGCGTCCCACATCCTGGAGCGGGTTTCATGATGGACGCCATGGAATGGGTCCGGGGTTCGCTCGACCACTGTGTGAAATGCACGATCTGCGAGACGTTCTGTCCCGTCTCGAACGTCACGCCGCTGTTCCCGGGGCCAAAGTACGTCGGGCCGCAGCTCGAGCGGTTCCGGACCGGAAACGTTTCGCCCGACGCCTCATTGGACTACTGCTCCGGGTGCGGGATCTGCACGACGGTCTGTCCCCAGGGGGTGAAGATCGCGGAGATCAACGCGAAGGCCCGGGCCGGGATGAAGGCGGAGCGAGGTGTGCCCGTCAGGGATCGGGTCATCGCCCGGCCGAGCGTCATGGGAAAGGTGGGGACGCCGGTCGCCCCCATCGCGAACTGGTTCCTCCAAAACACGCTGGTACGGCGGTTGGTGGAACGGACCCTCCGGATCCACCGGTCGGCCCCCATGCCTCCCTTCGCAGGTTGGACGTTTCGGTCGTGGGTCCGCCGCCACCGTCCCCCGGCCTCGGCCGAACGCGCGGTGGTGTACTTCCACGGGTGCAGCACGAACTACTTCGAGCCGCGGGTGGGCCGGATGGCCGTGGAGGTCCTCGAGCACAACGGGTTCCGGGTGGTCGTGCCGCTCCAGGGGTGCTGCGGGCTCCCACTCCAGTCGAACGGGCTCTTCGACGACGCCCGGCGGTACGTCCACCGGCTGGTCCGGAGCCTCGTCCCCTTCGCTCGCCGAGGGTATGACATCGTGGCCACGTCCACGAGCTGCGGGCTGATGCTGAAGCGCGAGGCCCGCGAGATCCTCGACCTGGAGGACGACGAGGACCTCCGGACGGTCTCCGCGCACTCCTACGACGTCTGCGAGTTCCTGCTGATGCTGCACGAGCGGGGCGAGCTCAGGACCGACTTCAAGCCGGTCCCCATGACGATGCCTTACCACGCGCCCTGCCAGCAGCGGGGTCATGGGATCGGCAGGCCCGCGGTGGACCTCTTCGCTCTCATCCCGGAGCTCGAAGTGGTGGAGACCGACATCGAGTGCTGCGGAATCGCGGGGACCTACGGCCTGAAGAGCGAGAAGTACGACATCGCCATGGGCGTGGGGGCGCCGCTCTTCCGGCAGGTTCGGGAGACGGCGTCGGAGGTGGCCGCGTGCGACAGCGAGACCTGCCGCTGGCAGATCACGAGCGCCACGGGGATCCCCTCGGTCCACCCGGTGGAGGTGCTGCA
>JBOGVG010000264.1:0-6313 GCA_050692435.1 Actinomycetota bacterium | reverse complement strand
CGCCACCCTCACGGCCCGAGAGTAGGATCACCGTGGAAGCAAGCAAGGTCCACCAATGGGCGGAACAACCCGCCGCTTGGGAGGGAGGGAGAGGGCATGGTCACCGTGGGCGTGCTGGCTCGGCTAGAGGCGAAACCGGGGAAAGAGGCAGACGTTCAAAGCTTCCTCGAGGGAGCACTTCCGTTGGCCCAAGGGGAGCCGGCAACAATCGCGTGGTTCGCGATCCGCCTCGGGCCGTCGACATTCGGCATCTTCGACGCCTTCCCAGACGAGGCGGGCAGGGAGGCGCACCTGACGGGTCCCATCGCTGCGGCACTGATGGAGCAGGCTTCCGAACTTCTCGCGCAGCCGCCCAGCATCGAGAAGGTCGACATGCTTGCGGCCAAGCTTCCTGGGTAGGTCTCGACGCGCTCATCTTGTGGGCCGTGGCCAGGACGCTTCTTGTGATGGATCGGCCCATCGTAACGCTCGACGACTACGAGCGGATCGCGCGGGCGAAACTTCCCCGTGAGGTCTACGACTACTTCGCCGGCGGCGCGGGCGCGGAATGGACCCTCGGGGAGAACCGTACGGCCTTCGATCGCTGGATCTTCAGGCCGCGAGTTCTCGTCGGCGTGGGAGAGCGGGACACCTCGACGGAGGTGCTCGGTACGCGGGTATCGTTCCCCGTCCTCGTCGCTCCCTGGGCGTTTCAGGGCCTGGCCGATCCGGAGGGGGAGGTCGCCACCGCCCGAGCGGCCGCGCGTGCGGGGACGATCATGGTGCTCTCGTCGACATCCTCGCATCGCATCGGCGACGTCGCGAAGGCCGCGGACGCGCCGAAATGGTTCCAGCTCTATGTGTACAGGGACCGCGGGTTGACGCGTGAGATGCTCTGCCAGGCCCACGAGGCGGGGTTCGGCGCTGTCGTGTTCACGGTAGACGCACCGTTCCTGGGCAAGCGGGAGCGCGACTGGCGCAACAGCCTGAAGCTCCCAGTCGAGGGCCGGGCGCAGGAGCTCGACTTCGACCCCGCCATCTCGTGGGACGACCTGGCGTGGATCCGCGAGGTGGCGCCGGTTCCGCTCCTGATCAAGGGGATCCTGACGGCCGAGGACGCGCGACTGGCCGCGGAGCATGGAGTCGACGGCATCGTGGTCTCCAACCACGGCGGCCGGCAGTTGGATGGGGTGCCCGCGACCCTGGATGCCCTCGTCGAGGTGGTCGAGGCGGTGGAGGGGCGCGGCGAGGTGTTAATGGACGGCGGGGTCCGGCGAGGGACCGATGTGTTGAAGGCGCTCGCGCTGGGCGCCGAAGCCGTGATGGTCGGACGTCCCATCGCGTGGGGTCTGGCCGCCGCGGGCGAGGAGGGCGTCGCGCACGTTCTGGAGCTCCTGCGCCACGAGTTCGACCTGGCAATGGCCCTCTCCGGCTGCCGGTCAGTGAGCGACGCCGTTCGCGGCCTCGTGCGTCAGGCGTGACTCGCGCCTCGAGGCGAGAGAGGGTAGGCACGGGCGTTGGCTTTCGCGGCCATCTCTTGCTCGAAGTCAACCATGAGGGGGCACGCGCGTGCCGCCCACCTGCGGCCCCTGTCTCCCCGGCGACCGCTACCAGTAGCGGGCGGTCGCCATCGTGAGCACCGCGACGGTGACGAAGGCGAGGTTCAGGCGCGCGAGCGCCCGAAGGCGCGCCTGCATCCGCTGGATCTCTTGCCCGAGCTCGGGCGGGGTCGCGCCACCCGCGTCGGCGGCCTGCCGGCCGAGCGCCATCAGGCGGTCGACGCCGGGCTTGGTGCCGAGCAGGCCGATCAGGAAGGCCACGATCGCGGAGATCGACCCGATCGTGAGGCCCCGGCCGAACGGCGTCCCCACCCAGTCGCCCAGGTTGCCGGCCTCTTGCCAGTTGTGCCAGTACAGGAACAGCCCGCCGACGATGGTGAACGCCGCGAGCCACAGGATCTTGTTCACGAGCTTCCGCCGTCCCAGGAGCTCCTGCATGAATGGGCCGGCGGCCGGCCCGATGGCCGCAGCGCTCGGCTGGACGTAGACAACGAACAGGAACACGGCTCCGCCCCACGCCACTCCCGCCACGATATGGAGGATCCGGAACGCGATCAGGTAAGCGCTGGTCGCCAGCACGCTCGCCCTTTCGATCGGGATCGGTGCATCCTCCAACAGGGCCGACCCCCGGTCAAGCGCGGCGTAGTACCGACGGGACTCAGTCCAGCCGCCAGACGTGGAACACCGGCCCGTCCGAGGGCAGCCTCACCTCTTTCCCCCTCTCATCGAGCGGTCGCCGATCGCTGCCCGCGCTTCCCGCGGTTCGTTCCACTACGCCGTACGGCCATTTGGCTTCGTCGGGCGTCAACCCTGGCAGGGCGGACTCGGGGACAGGAGGTACTAAGCTCGAGGCCACGACGACGCCACCAGGCTGGCAGAGGAGGTAGCGATGCGGCGGAAGATCCAAGAAGAAGAGGAAGAAGCCCCACGGGTAGTGAGGCCGCGGGAGATCTACCGAGACGAGGTCCGACGGCTCCTGCAAGACGGAGTCCAGCTCGTGGAGGTTCTGCCGGCGAAAGAGTACGAGGAGGATCATCTGCCGGGCGCCATCAACCTGCCCCTCCGCCGGCTCGAGACGGACGCCCGGCAGATCCTCGATCCGGCTCGCCCGGTCATCGTGTACTGCTGGGACTCGGCCTGAGACCTCTCGCCACGGGCCGCGTGGCGGCTCGCCAGCTTCGAGTTCGAGCAGGTTTACGACTACGTGGAGGGCAAGCTCGATTGGCTGGCCGCTGGCCTCCCCACGGAAGGCACGAACTCCGAGCGCCCTCGGGCCGGGGACGTGGCCCGAAAGGACGTCCCAACGTGCTTCCTGAACGAGCGGCTGGGGGACGTCAGGGGATGGGTCCGGGCGGGCGGCTGGAACGCCTGCGTAGCCGTGAACGAGGAGCGGGTCGTCCTCGGGCTGCTCCGGGCCAAGGAGCTCGATGCCGATCCCGATCTTCGGATCGAGGAGGCCATGCGACCAGGCCCGAGCACATTCCGGCCCTTCGTCGCCATCGAGGAGATGGCACAGCTCATGATCGACCACGACGTCGAGAGCTCCCCCATCACCACTTCGGACGGGAGGCTCGTCGGACTCCTCACCGTCCAGGACGCTGCGAGGGTGTCGCTGGAGCTTGGGGGGGCCGGGGATTCGTCCGGGCAGGAGGAAGAGCGGACATGACCGAAGAGACCTCGGGCTGGCAAGCCTGTTCCCGGTGCGGAGCGAAAACCGATGTCTGTGCGTTCTGCGAAGGACCGGATTGCCTCTTTACCATCTGCTACGGGTGTTTGAACCTGGCCCTTCGGCAGGCGGTGGCGCAGCCTCACGCCCACGGCGGCTGATCCGTCCTATGGCACCTAAGGCGACCGGCCTCCCCCGGGGCGTCCGCCCGGGCGGCCGACCGGCCATCCCCCGGCCACTCGGACAAATGGCCGGATAGCTCTACCTGAGCAGCGTCCCCCTGGCCGATACTCGTCGCATGGATTCTTCACGAAGGTTCAGCTTGCGGCACCCCCTGGTGGTGGCGTTCGGGGCGGTGCTGATCGTGGCCGGGGCCGGATTCGCGGCGGCGCGGACGATGTCGGGCCCACCCTGGGCCCAGGAGACCACCGAGCCGACCGAGGATGTCGACGTGGCGCAGGTGCGCACGGAGGTGGATGACTACTTCACGGCCATCGACGGCAAATGCGGGACGGCCGTGCTCGGCGAGTTCGACCTCGCTGAGAAGGACACCGTGATGGCCTTCGGTGCGCTGGTCGACGGCCTGAACGCGGGCCAGACGAGTCACATGGTCCAGTCCGTCCGAGTGCTCCTCGACAACTGCGCGGACCACCCGAACCAGGGCCTGATGAACGCGCTGTACCACCACGGCCTGAACTGGGTGCGCCACTTCGAGCACGAGCAGTGGCTCCAGGAGAAGTTCGCCACCAAGTGGCCCGACGGCAAGCCCGGCAAGCCGGACAGTGCGGGGCCTCACGGCAACCCGCACGACTTCGCCACGGGCGATGGTCCCGGCAACGGCCACGGGTACGGCCACTCCAAGTAGGTTCGAAGCAACGACGCAGCCACCGGCGGGGAACCCCCGCCGGTGGCTGCGTCACAGGCCGGGGCCGGTGAGGCGCAGGTCCCCCCGCTTGGTCAGCACGAACACCTGCCAGTTGTAGTACGCGTGGGCCGCGGTCCCGGCGCGCCCGGTGCGGGCCGCGGACTCGCCCGGTAGGGTGGGGCCATGCGAGAGGGCAGCGGGGTCGCCATCGGCATCGCCGTCGGCGCGTTCGTCGTCCTCGCCTTCCTGCCGTTCCTGCTGGTCGTGTTCCTGTGGATCTTCCTTAGCATCTACGGCGCGACCAAGGGAACTGCCTTCAGCGCCTCGACCATCAACCTGCCGCTGCTCTTCGCCGGCGTGGCGGTCATCACCGCGGCCCTGGTGGTCGCGCTGATGGGCGCGGTCTCCGTAATCGGACGGTCGCTGACCCCCTCACGGAAACACGACCAGGATCAGCTTCCTGACAGCGCCCCGACCACGTCCTCCTCCAGGTAGCTGAGGTACGCGTACAGGGCGAAGATCTGCGCCCTGGGATCCTCGGGCGGTACGCCCACGTCGAGCTCGGTCATGTCCTCCGTGACGTCGAGACGCATCCCCAGCACCAGCCTGAGGTCGTTGATGGCCGACAGCCACGCCACCAGCTCGTCCTCGGACAGCAGCTCGGCGTTGATGGTCCGTTCCATCACGTCGATGGCCCGCATCCGTTGCACCACGAGGTCGTCGCGGACCATCGCATCGAACTCGGCCGCCCGTTCCGGCTCGTCGGGGTACGCGGAAGGGAACAGCCGCCGCACGACCGGGTCGGTCGTCGCGTCCCCCTCGGTGAGCAGCCCGCGAAGCTGCCCCGGCAATGCCCGCAGCACGTCCCGCTCGGCCTGGGGGATGCGGAGCGCGAAGCCACTGCGGGTTCGCTTGACCCTGCCGAACGCCACTCAGCGATCCTTTTGCATCGTCGCCCAAAGCCCGTGGGCGTGCAGTCTGGCCACGTCGAACTCGCACCTCTCTCGGGCGCCGTGCGACACGGCGGCCCTGCCCTTGTGATGCACGTCGAGCATCAGCTTCGTGGCCTTGTCCCGGCTGTAGCCGAACAGCTTCTGGAACACGTACACGACGTATGACATGAGGTTGATGGGGTCGTTCCATACGACCACGACCCACGGGACGTCGGGCTCGACGTCCCGTTCGTCCGTTGGCCGGTCGACCTCGACGGGCGCGGTCGCCATGGTCACACCATACGAAACGCGGAACTACACGTCGCCCGAGAACGTGTCGCAGGCGTCCGGCCGCCCCACCTGGAACCCCGTCCGGAACCACGTCACCCGCTGCTCCGAGGAGCCGTGGGTCCAGCTCTCCGGATCGATGCGGCCGGTGACGGAGGCCTGGATCCGGTCGTCGCCGACGGCCGCCGCCGCGTCCATCCCCTCCTCGAGATCCCCGGGCTCCAGGACACCCTGCGCGTTCGCCGCGCGGGCCCACACCCCGGCCAGGCAGTCAGCCTGGAGCTCCAGGCGGATCGACAGCTCGTTGGCCCGGTCGGGGTTGGCCCGGCTGGCCCGCTGCACCTCGGCGTTCGTGCCGAGCAGCGTCTGGACGTGGTGGCCGACCTCGTGCGCGATCACGTACGCCTCCGCGAAGTCGCCCGGCGCGCCGAACCGCCGCTCGAGCTCGCGGAAGAAGTCGAGGTCGAGATACACCAGCCGGTCGGCCGGACAATAGAACGGCCCCGTCGACGCCGACGCCGGCCCGCATCCCGAGCGGGTGGACCCGGAGAACAGCACCACGCTGGTCGGCTCGTAGGTGAGTCCGCTCCGGGCGAACTCCTCCCTCCATGTCACCTGGACGTCGTCCACCACCGCGTCCACGAACCTCACCAGGCGGGCCTCGGGGTCCACGGCCGGAACGCCCGGGTTCGGGGTCACCTGCTCGTCGAGGCGGTCGAACCCGCCGCCGATGTCGCCGAAGCCCCCGTCGCCGCCGCAGAGCTGAAGGGCACCCAGCACCAGGAGGATGAGCACCACCAGGACAACCGGGATCCCCGCTCCCGTCGGGATGGGGAACCCCCCTCCCCCAGAAGGGAAGCCGCCGAGGCCACCGGGGCCGGGCTCGCCCCTCCGGTCGATGACGCCGCCTCGCCGCCTGCGCAACCGCTTCAGCCGCATCGTTCGTCCTTACCCGGAGGCGTGTATGGTGACACGTCGGTCAGCGCGTCGTGGCGGAACCCGGAAGAAGGAGGGGGACCTGGGC
>JBOGVG010000263.1:0-60113 GCA_050692435.1 Actinomycetota bacterium | reverse complement strand
GGACCGGTCCCGGTCGCCTCGGCCACCCCGGTCGCCCCGGTCGCCGGCCGGACGCTCGCGCCGCGGCGGCGCCTCGACCTCCATGCCCTCGGGGACTTCCCACTCGGCCCCGATCGGCTTCAGGCTGATCTTCCCCATCTGGTCGATGTCCTGGATCTCCACCTCGATGGTGTCGCCCTCCTTCACCGCCTCCTCGACCGACGAGAGGCGCCGGCCCCGGCCGAGCTTGGAGATGTGGACCAGACCGTCGCGGCCGGGCACGAGGTTCACGAACGCTCCGAACGTGGTGGTCTTCACCACCTTGCCGGTGAACCGCTCGCCGATCGAGAGCGGCCGGGGGTTCGCGATCTCGTCGATCATCTTCGCGGCCTGGTCGGCGCCCTCGCCCTCCCGGGATCCGATGAAGACCGTACCGTCGTCCTGGATGTCGATGTCGGCGCCGGTGACGGCGATGATTTCGTTGATCCGCTTGCCCTTCGGCCCGATCACCTCCCCGATCTTGTCCACCGGGATCTGGAGGGTGAGGATCCGCGGGGCCTTCGGGTTCACCTCCGTCCGCGGCTCGGCGATGGTCCGGACCATCGTGTCCAGGATGAACAGGCGGGCCTCCCTGGCCTGCTTGAGCGCCTGGGTCAGGGCCTCCGCCGGGAGGCCGGTGACCTTCATGTCGAGCTGGATGGCCGTGACCCAGTCCTTGGTCCCGGCGACCTTGAAGTCCATGTCGCCCAGGGCGTCCTCGGCCCCCAGGATGTCGGTGAGGGTCACGTACCGGTCGCCCTCGGCGATCAGGCCCATGGCGATGCCGGCCACCGGCGCCTTGATCGGCACGCCGGCGTCCATCAGCGACAGCGTCGATGCGCACACGCTGGCCATCGAGGTGGAGCCGTTCGACGAGAGCACGTCGGACACAAGCCGGATGGCGTACGGGAACTCGTCCTCCTGCGGGACCATCGGGACCAGGGCCCGCTCGGCCAACGCCCCGTGGCCGATCTCGCGGCGGCGAGGGCTGCCGATTCGGCCCACCTCGCCGGTGGAGAACGGCGGGAAGTTGTAGTGGTGGATGTAGCGCTTCGACTCCTCGGGGTCGAGCGTGTCGATCATCTGGGTCATCCGAAGCATCCCCAGGGTGGTGACGTTCAGGACCTGGGTCTCACCCCGCTGGAAGAGCGACGAGCCGTGGGCCCGGGGCACCAGTCCCACCTCGCAGAGCAGCGGCCGGATCTCGTCGACCTTCCGGCCGTCGAGACGGATCCCCTCCTCAAGGACGCGGGCTCGCATGATTCGCTTCTGGAGATCCTTGAACGCAGGTGAGATCTCCGCTGCGCGCTCGGCGAAGGCTTCCTCGCCCCACGTCGTGAGGAGGTGAGCCTTCAGCTCCTCCTTGAGCAGGTCCAGGGCCGCCCCCCGCTCCTGCTTCGCGGTCACCAGGGCCTGCTGGACGCGGCCGCCGGCGAACTCCTCGACGGCCCGGGAGGTGGTGTCGGAGTACAGCGGCTGGGGCTCGAAGGCCTTCGGGGTGAGCTGGAGGCGGGACAGGAACTCCTGCTGGAAGTCGATCATCTCGCCGATGGCCCGTTTCGCCGCGTCGAGCCCTTCGGCCACGACCTCCTCGGTGGGGGCCACGGCCGCCCCCCCGTCGCTCAGCTGGTCCCACGCATTGTCGGGGGCCTCGCCCTCGATCATCAAGAGGTCGATGCCGCCTGAATCGTTGCGGCGGCCCGCGACGATCACGTCGAACGTGGCCATCTCCAGGTCCTGAAACGTGGGGTTGATCCGCCACTCCCCGCCGATCAGCCCCATCCGCACCGCGCCCACTGGTCCGTCGAACGGCAGCCCGGCGATCATCGTGGACAGGCTGGCTGCGTTGATCCCGGGGATGTCGTATGGGTTGGCCAGGTCGGCCGACAGCACGGTCACGACGACCTGGACCTCGTCGTGATACCCGTCCTTGAACGTTGGGCGAAGCGGCCGGTCGATGAGCCGCGCGGTGAGGATGGCGGTCTCGGACGGCCGCCCTTCGCGGCGGAAGAACCCTCCAGGGATCTTCCCGGCCGCGTACATCCGCTCCTCCACGTCCACCGTGAGCGGGAAGAAGTCGATGCCCTCGCGGGGCGCGGCGGTGGTCGTGGTGGCGAGGACCTGGGTCTCGCCGTAGGTCGCGACGACCGAGCCGCCCGCCTGCAGCGCGAGCTTGCCGGTCTCGAACGTCATCTCGTGTGAGCCGACGGTCTTGCTGATCGTGGTGGTGGCCACTGGCCTTCCTCCTTCGCAACGAGCCGCACGCGTGCGCGTGCGGGCAACCGCAGTGTGTCTCTCGAGGCGGGGAGGTTCGGCCAGTTGTCAGTGGTGAGCCTCCGGGGGACCGGGGGCTCGCTACTGATAACCGACGCGAGATCCTCCCCTCCTCGCCGGTCCGGTCGTTCCTTCGCGCATCCCCCCTACGAAGAAGGGCGGCCCCGCCGCCCTTCGATCCCTAGCGCCTGAGCCCCAGGCGCGCGATGAGCTCCCGATACCGCTCGATGTCCTTGCGCCTCAAGTATTCGAGCAGTCGCCGACGGCGACCCACCATCTGGAGCAGCCCGCGCCGGGAGTGGTGGTCCTTGCGATGGGTCTTGAGGTGCTCGGTGAGGTCGGCGATGCGCTTTGACAGCACCGCGATCTGGACGTCGGTCGAGCCGGTGTCGCCCTCGTTCCTCCGGTACTCCGAGATGAGCTCGGACTTCGATTCCGTCGTCAACGCCATGACCAGGGAAAAGGCTACCAGAAGCGGTCAGCGGAGCACCGGGTCGCCGTCGGAGAAGATGGGGGCGGGAGGGAGCCTGCCCCTGAACCGGCCCTCGCGGGGCACCCGGACCCGGCTCACGGCGCTGGGGGAGCCCTCCCCGGACAGGTGGGGCCACACGAAGTTGCCCCAGCCCGTAGAAGATGGGCCTGCGCCGGTAGTTGTCCATCGGCTGGGCTTCTCGCGGCGGGGATGGCGACCCGGCACCTCAGGCCGCCTCCGGCGACGGCACGAGCTCGCGGGTCCGCCGAACGTCCTCGGCCATGGCCTCGGCCAGAGCGCTTGGGGAATCGAACCGCCGCTCGTCGCGGAGCCGGGCCCAGAACTCCACCGACAGCTCGTCGCCTTGGAGCTCGCCGTGGAAGTCGAGGAGGTAGGCCTCGACGTGGAGTGGCTCATGGCCAAAGGTGGGGTTGGTCCCCACACTGATCGCGGCGACGTGTTCGGGGTGGCCGATCCCCGCTCGGCCCGCGTAGATGCCCGCGCCGGGTAGGAGGAGCCTGGGCCAGGTCTCCAGGTTCGCCGTGGGGAACCCGAGGCCGGCCCCCCGTCCGGCGCCGGCCACGACCGTACCCTCAACGGCATACCGGCGGCCCAGCGCTCGGGCGGGCCACGAGAGGTCGCCTCGCGAAAGGGCCTCCCGGATCGACGAGGAGGAGGTCGTTCGGCCATCCAGCTCGAGGATGGGTACCTCCTCCGCCGTGAAGCCGTGCTTCGGCCCCAGCTCCCGAAGCGTGTCTACCGTGCCCATGGCTTTGTGCCCGAAGGTGAAGTTCGCCCCCACGACGACGTGCCCGGCCCGCAGCCCGTCCGCTAGGACGCACCGGACGAACTCCTCGGCCGGCCATCGGGAGAACTCCTCGGTGAACTCCAAGACCACCATCGCGTCGACGCCGGTCGCGTCGATGAGGGTCGCCTTGCGGTCGAGAGTGGTGAGGAGCCTGGGCTCCTGTCCTGGCGTCAGGACCTCCCGGGGATGCCGGTCGAACGTTACGACGGCGGATACAAGCCCTCGGTCCCCCGCCACCTCGACCACCCGTTCGAACACCGCCCGATGACCGAGGTGGACGCCGTCGAAGAACCCGACGGTCGCCACGGTGCCGCCGTCGCGCAGCGGCAGCGAATCGAGACCGTGCCGGAGCTCCACGCGGGGCAGCCTATCGGAAGATCTCGGCATTCCCGCATGCACGGCTTCGGGTAGCCTGGGCGGATCGGGACTGGGGGGGGCGCGTGCGTCGTTGGTGCGTAACGGCTGTGCTCGCGGCGATCCTGCCGGTCGCGTGTGGGTCCGGCCCTCCGACCGAGGCCACGGCCGAAGGCGACGACGCCATCACGGTCGCGTCGTTCAACTTCCCCGAGAGCGTGCTCCTGGCCGAGCTCTACGCGCAGGCCCTGGAGTCCGCCGGCTTCCGGGTGGAACGCCAGCTCAACCTGGGAACCCGGGAGCTGGTACAGCCGGCGCTCCAACGGGGTCTGGTGGAGTTCGTCCCCGAGTACGCGGGCAGCACGCTCGAGTTCGTGGCCGGCGCAGGATCGGCCTCGCCCGACGAACGCACGACCCATCGCGCGCTGGCGCAGGCCCTGGCGGCCCGTGGCATCGCCGTCTTGGCGGCGGCCCCCGCCGAGGATCAGAACGGGTTCGTGGTCACGAGGACCACGGCAGGGCGGTTCGGGCTTCGAACGATCAGCGATCTCAGATCGGTGGCGGAGGAGTTCATTTTCGGCGGCCCTCCGGAGTGCCCGCAACGGCCGCTGTGTCTTCGGGGGTTATCGTCCACCTACGGCCTGACGTTCGATAGATTCGTCCCACTCGACGAGAGCGGCCCGCTCACGGCCGCGGCCCTCCGGGAAGGACATGTCCAGGTGGCCCTGATGTTCACGACCGACGGCGCGATCGACGCCAATCGCTTCGTGGTGTTGGAGGACGACCGCCAACTCCAGCCCGCCGAGAACGTGACGCCCGTCGTTCGCCAGGTGATCCTCGACCGGTTCGGGGCCCGAGTGGCGGCCGTGGCCGACGCGGTGTCTGCGTCGCTCACGACCGGAGACCTGCGGGGCATGAACGCGGACGTGGCCGGTGGGCTGCGCCCGCGTGACGTCGCCGCCCGGTGGCTCGCCGCCCACGGGCTCACCGACGCTGTGGAGTAGAGTCGGACGCCTCTGCCATCGGACGAGAGCTTGGACGTCACCGACGACAACGCCACCGACGCCCGCGCGGAGCCCCATCACGCGGGAGGTCGCAGGGTGGGCCGGCGGCGGCGCCCGTCCGGAGAGCCGCCCCCGCTCCCTCGCGAGCTCGGTCGGAGCGGGAAGTTCTGGATCGTCATGGTCGTGTACTTCACCCTCACCTTGATCGGAGTCGTGCTGTTCCAGCCGCTAGCCAACCTGTTCGACGAAGTGGACACGTTCCGGCTGAGAACGCTGGCGAAGCTCCGCACGGAGTGGCTCACCGACACAACGTTGTTCGTCAATTGGCTTGCGTCGAAGTGGACGATCCGGATCCTCCGGTGGGGGACGATCATCGCCCTCATCGTGTTCCGGCGGTGGCGCCACCTGCTGGTGTTCCTGGGCGCCGTGCTGGTTGCCGAGCTCGTCGGGTATCAGATCTCGATCCTCCTCGGACGGGTCAGACCCCTCGGGATCGAGATCCTCGGCCCCTGGGTGGGCTACTCGATGCCCTCCCGGCCGCTGGTGGGGTTCGTCGCGACGATCGTGGGGATCGCGTATTCGCTGGTCGTTCCGGGACGCCCCCGATCGATCGCCAAGTGGGTATGCGGGGCGTTCATCCTCCCGCTCGTGCTCGCGCGCGTGTACCTCGCCGTGGACCATCCCACCGACGCCGCGTTCGGCGCGATCATGGGGATCGCCATCCCCCTGGTCGCCTTCCGGTGGTACACGCCGAACGACGTCTTCCCCGTGACCTACCGCAAGGGCAAGGCCGCGCACCTCGACGTGGGGGGTCGTCGCGGGGAGGCCATCCGCAAAGCCGCCTTCGATCAACTCGGGCTGGAGGTCCTCCAGATCAAGCCGGTCGGACTTGAGGGCTCGGGCGGTTCCACGCCGCTCCGGCTCAAGGCGGCGGGCGCTGAGGGGGAACCGGAACGGTACGTGTTTGCGAAGCTGTACGCGAAGAGTCACGTTCGGGCGGATCGGTGGTACAAGCTCGGCCGCTCCATCCTCTACGGAGCCCTCGAGGACGAGACGCCCTTCCAGTCCGTGCGCCGGTTCGTCGAGTATGAGGACTACACGCTGCGGCTCCTCGCGGATCACGCATTGCCGACACCCCAGCCGTACGGGGTCGTGGAGATCACGCCGGAGCGCGAGTACATGATCGTGATGGAGTTCTTCGACGGAGCCGTGGACATCGGCGAGGCAGAGGTGGATGACCACGTCATCAACCAGGGACTGCTGGTCGTTCGGAAGCTCTGGGATGCTGGCCTGGCTCATCGCGACATCAAGCCCGCCAACCTCATGGTCCGTGACGGCAAGGTCCTGGTGATCGACGTGTTCTTCGTGCAGGTTCGGCCGTCGCCGTGGCGCCAGGCCGTGGACCTGGCCAACATGATGCTCGTCCTCGCGGTCAAGACCGACGCGAAGCGGGTCTATGAGCACGCGCGGAACCGCTTCACCGAAGACGAGATCGCGGAGGCCTTCGCCGCCGCGCGGGGCGTGGCCAGCCCAACGCAGCTCCGGGGCGCGCTCAAGGAAGACGGCCGCGACCTGGTCGGCACGTTCCGCGCCTTGGCTCCGGCTCGGGCGCCCACGGCCATCCAGCGCTGGAGCGTCAGGCGGGTCGTCCGCACGGTCGAGGTGCTCGTGCTCGGCCTGATCGCGCTCCTGGTGGTCGCCCAGAACTGGAACGTGTTCGCGTGAGGCGGCGCTCGGCAAGGGCATGCTTCGTCGGATCGCTGCTCGTCCTGGTCGGTCTGCTTCCCACCTGCTCGTCCGTGCAGGCCCAGGGTGTCGAGTGCCGCAGCAGCGAGAACGCGCTCCTCCTGGCGGCCCAGGCCGTGCCCTCGGCCACGCTGATCCCGTGCATCGCTTCCTTCCCATCCGGCTGGACCTTCGGGGGATCGCGGATCGGGAGCGGCTCCTTCCGGTTCTGGCTGGACTCCGATCGAGCTGGAGTCCACGCCGTGCAGGTCACGCTGTCCGAGGCATGCGACGTGTCCCACGCCGTCGAGGTCACGTCCGTATCCGACGACCCGGGCTTTCAGGTCTACGAGGAACCGATCAGCCTGCCGCCCAGGTTCGAGGCCAACCGCTACGTCTCCTTCAGGGGGGGATGCGTAACGTACGAGTTCCGGTTCTTCCCGGGTGCCTCGGCCACGCTGGCCCTCGAGGCCAACCAGGCGCTTGACTTCGTTCCGCGGTCGGCGCTGGCCCGGGTGGCCAGGGACGAGACCGGGCTCATCCTCTGTGGGGCGGACGCTCCGCCCTGCCTCGAGTAGGCGCAACGAGTCCGTGCTGAAGGACCATCGAAGGGTGTTGCTGTACTCGCTGCTGCTGCTCGCGGCGATGGTCCTCGTCTTCGTCGGGGTGGGCCGTCACCCTCCCTCCTCGGCGCCGGAGACGACGTTCGCGCCGATCGGCCGGGTGGACCAGGTAATGTACGACGCCATCAACGAAATCAGGAACGTCGCGTTCTCGGCGTTGGCGCGCGCCCTGAACGTGATCGGCGGGGGCCTGGTCACGATCCCGCTCCGCATCGCGGTGGCGGTGTGGCTGGCGTGGCGCCGGAGGTGGCGGGCCTTCGCGGTCTGGGCGATTACCTGGGCAATGGCCGAGATCCTGCTGTCGACCGCGAGGGCGTACTTCGAACGGGGGCGACCCCCGGGACCTCTGGTCGCCACGGCGGGCTTCGCCTTTCCCTCCGGTCACGCGGTCGCCGGGGCCGCCACGGCCGTCGCCCTGGTGCTGGTGCTCCTGCCCGCCGGACGAAACAGGCGGAAGTGGGAGGCCCTCGCGGTGGCCTTCGCCTCACTCATGGCCCTGTCGCGGGTGTACCTGAACGCTCACTGGCTCTCGGACGTCGTCGCGGGCGTGCTGCTGGGCATGAGCGTGGCGCTGGGCTCGGCGGCCGTCATGACGGAGATCCGGGACGTTGCGATGCGCCGCCGGGCGCCGCCCGCCCTGGGCTGAGGCAGGCTACGCGACCGGAGCCGGCTCAGCAGCCGCCTCGGCAGGCGCGGGCTTTCGCCAGCTCTTCTTGGCCCGCCAGATCAGGTACGTGAGGGTGCCCAGCGGGATCTGCACGACGTACGTGAGTGCCCGGAACACCAGCACCGCGGCCACGACCTGCGCTCGGAACACGTCGAGTGGGACGTCCGCGTGGTTCCGCCCAGCCAAGATGAGGCCGCCGATGTATCCGAGCTCCACGAACCCCACGCCCCCCGGCGTGATGGGGAGCGCGGTGATCAGCCGGCCGAAGGCGAACACGCCCAGGATCTGGGCAGTGCCGATCTCCTGCTCCGAGATCCCTACGTGCCGGAGCGAGAGGAGCAGGACCACGAACAGGGCGAGATGGCTCACCACGGTGGTGATCGTGAGGAGCACCCACCGGCCGGCCACGAGGTCGATGGTCTGACGTCGGAACCGGACCGCCCGCTCGCCCCAGTCCCCGACAGACGGCTTGCGAACCAGCCTCAGCAGGAACGACGCCGCCCGGCCCAGCGCGCCGCCGATCCTTCGGGCCAGGGCCTTCTTCCAGAGCGTCAACGCGAACAGCACGACGGCGGCCATCAGGATCGCGACGCCGATCAGGGCGGCCACGAGTAGCCCTCCACCGGCCCGTCCCTCGATCGCCAGGATGGCCAGGGCAGCCACGGGGAGGCCCAGCTTCATGAACATGTTCCAGATGCCGGTCACGACGACGGAGAGCGCGATGGCGGAGGCCGTGAACCCCCACGAGCGATACATCTCGTAACCGATCCCCACGGCAAGCACACCGCCCCCCGGGATGGTGTTCGCGATCGAGGTCGTGGTCTGGTTGTTCACGGCCGCCTGCCACAACCCGAGTCCCGGGATGGACGCCATGTTCTGGAGCCAGTAGGTGTACAGGTTGAAGAGCATCGCGCCGACGAGGGTGGCGAGCTCCAGCCACGTCATCGCGCCGAGGGCGTCCGCGACCGCGTCGTAGTTGGCGATCTTGGGGATGGCGTACAGGAAGATTCCGCCGACGATGGCGAGGGAGACCAAGACCTGAACGACGCGCCAGAGGAGCCTCCTGCGGTCGCGGCCGCCGGGTTCGGTCATCCGGACAGTATGACTTCCGGGCGGGCCTTGGCGCCGTCGTCGCGGTACACGCCGATCAAGCTCCCGCCTGGCGCGAACACCGCGTAGGGCCCGGCGATCCCCGCGGGACCGAGGATGCTCCCGTGGCTCGCCACGCGTGCCTCTTCCGCGCCGAGGTCGATGCGCGGCAGGTGCGCGACCGCAGCATCGACCGGGAGCGGTTCGCGCACGTCGTCGGGCCGGACGGCTTCCTCTACCCGGAGCGGGCCGATCGCGGTGCGAACCAGCCGCGTGAGATGGGCGCCGCACCCGAGGACCGAGCCCACGTTCGCCACCAGCGCACGCACGTACGTCCCGCCCGAGCACGTGACGAGGAAGTCGAAGTCGGGCGGCTCGAACCGCAGCACCTCGAACGCATCGACCCGGATGGGCCGGGGCGGCCCATCCACCGGCTCGCCCTTCCGGGCCGCCTCGTACAGCTTCCGGCCGCCCACCTTCACCGCCGAGAACGCCGGCGCTCGCTGCATGGAATGGCCGACGAGGCCCTCCACGGCCCGCTCCAGCTGCTCGCGGGAAACGCCGACCTCAGACGTTCGCACCATCTGACCCTCGGCGTCGAGCGTGTCGGTCTCCCACCCCAGCCGGCCCGTGCCCTCGTAGGTCTTGGGGAGGTCGCCGAGGAACCGGAGCAGCCGGGTGGCCCGGCCCACCCCCACGACCAGCAGCCCGGTGGCCATGGGGTCGAGGGTGCCGGCGTGGCCGACCTTCCGGGTCCCCAGGGCCCGGCGCACCGTGTCGACTACATCATGGGACGTGACCCCACTCGGCTTGTCCACGAGGAGCAGGCCGTTGGGGGTCACGGCCGCTCGCCGAGGATGGCCGACTTCAACCGGGTCACCGTCTCGGCCAGGCCGTGCGGGGACGTGTACCCGGCGGCCAGGCGGTGCCCGCCCCCGCCGAAGGTGGAGGCGACTGCCGAGAGGTCGTGGCCGCCCCGCGATCGCAAGCTGACCTTGAACCGGCCGTCTCGCTGCTGCTTGAAGACCGCGGCCACGTCCGTCTCGCGCGCCGTTCGCACCACGTCGATCACGTCGTCGGTCTCGCTCGGATGCACCCCCGCCTCGGCCAGGTCGGCTTGGGTCAGGTAGGTCCACACCAAGTCGGAGTCGGGCTCGAGCGTCAGCCGGTTCAGCGCCGTTCCGAGCAACTTCAGATACGCGGCCCCGTTGTCCTCGTACAGTGCCTGGGCCAGGCGGGCGTGGTCGAACGGGTGCTCGCGGAGCTCGGCGGCCACCCGAAGCGTCTCGGGCCGCACCGCCTGGTACTGGAACCGGCCCGTGTCGGTGACGAGCCCCGCATACAGGCACATCGCCGCCTCGGCCGGGAGCTCCCCGCCCATGGTCCGGACCAGCCGGTACACCATCTCACAGGTCGATGAGGCCGCCGGGTCGACCAGGGCGATCGTGCCGAGGCCATCGTTGCTGAGGTGGTGGTCGATCCAGATCAACGCTCCGGCCTTCGTCGCGTTCGCCGCGAGCGAACCCAGCCGGTTCATGGACGCCGCGTCACACGTCACCATGACGGCCGGCTTCTTGGGGAACTCCTTGGGCTGGACCAACGCCTCCCTCCCCGGCAATCCCTCCGCCCACCGCGGCAGGTCGAAGGGTTCATTGCCGAACGAGCACACGGTCTCGATGCCCCGGGACCGAAGGTAGATCGAGAGACCCAGCATCGACCCGAGCGCGTCGGTGTCGGGGTTCACGTGACAGGCCATCGCGACCTTCGTCGCTCCCGCCAGGAGCTCCGCCGCGCGCGCCAGCTCGCCGCTCACCGTTCCCCCTCGTGCAGCTCGCGGAGCAGCCGTTCGATGCGGTCCGCGGCCTCGCTCGACTCGTCCTCCTCGAACACCAAGTCCGGGAGGGTCTTCAGCCGGACCTGGTGCCCGATGACCTGCCGGAGGTGGGACCGGGCCGAGCGGAGCCCGGCAGCCGTGGCTTTCCGCTCCTTCTCGTCCCCCATCGCCGTGTAGAACACGCGGGCATGCCTGAGGTCCGGGGTGACCTTCACGTGGATGACCGTAACGAACCCGATCCGGGGATCCTTCAGCCTGGGGATCTCCTCGGCCAGGATCTCCCGGAACTCCTCCGAGACCCTGCTGGGCCGTGTCCCATCAGTCATCGGGATAGTGCAACGTGAGCTCGGCGTCGATCACCTCGACCTCCACCCACCGGTCGACGAACTTCTCGATCTCGTGCATGACCCGCTTGGCGTGGTAGGCCTCGCCCGCCACCACCGACACCGCGATCGCGGTGCGCTGCCACAGGTCGTGGTGGTCCACCTCGGCCACCGAGACGTTGAACTTCGCCCGGATGCCGCCCGTGAGCGTCTTGACCACGTGCCGTTTCTCCTTGAGCGACCCACACCCGGGGATGCGGAGATCGAACCGTTCCAGCGCAATGAGCATCAGGCCCTCTGCACGCGAAGCGTCTACAGCTGGCGGGCGACCTCACGCACCTCGTACGCCTCGATGATGTCGCCTTCCTTCACGTCCTGGAAGTTCTCGATCCCGATGCCGCACTCGAACCCTTCGGCCACCTCCCGGACGTCGTCCTTGAACCTCCGCAGCGACCCCACCCGTCCCTCGTAAGCCACCACGCCGTCCCTCACCACCCGGGCCCGGGCGTTGCGCGCGATCGTGCCGGACAGCACGTAGCACCCCGCCACTACGCCTTGCCGTGGGATGCGGAACAAGGCGCGGACCTCGGCCCGGCCCAGCTGGATCTCCTGCTCCTCGGGCTTCAGCATCCCGGCCAAAGCGCTTCGGACGTCGTCGATAGCCTCGTAGATGACCCGGTATAGACGGACGTCGACCCCCTCGCGCTCCGCGAGGTCCCGGGCGTTCGCGTCTGGCCGGACGTTGAACCCGACGACGATCGCGCTCGATGCCACCGCCAGCTGGATGTCGCTCTCGGTGATGGCACCGACCGCCCCGTGGACGATGTTGACCCGAACCTCGTCCTGGGGAAGCTTCAGGAACGCCTCGGTGACGGCGCCAAGCGAGCCCTGGACGTCGGCCTTGACGACCAGGTTCAGCTCCGGCGCCTCGGCCTCCCGGGCCTGGGCCATGAGCTCCTGGAGGGTGGGCGGCCGGGTGGCGACAAGCTCCGCCGCTCGCACCTTGGCCTCGCGCTCCTGGGCGACGTGACGGGCGTCGCGCTCGTCCTCGACTTCCCGGAAGTCGTCGCCGGCATTCGGCACCGCGGACCACCCTAGGATCTGAACCGGCTTGCTGGGACCCGCTTGCTGCACGGGCTGCCCGTACTCGTCGAGCATCGCCCGGATCTTGGCCCATGCGGTCCCGGCGACGAGCGCGTCGCCCACCTCGAGCGAGCCCCGCTGCACCAGCACGGTAGCCACGGCTCCCCGGCCCTTGTCCAGGTTGGCCTCGATCACGGTCCCACGGGCCCGGCCCTCAGGGTCGGCCTTCAGCTCTTCGAGGTCGGCGACCAGCAGGATCGTCTCCAGGAGGCTCTCCAGGTTCGTCCGTGCCTTGGCCGAGACGTCCACGAACTCGAACGTCCCACCCCACTCCGACGGGACCACGCCGAGCTCGACCATCTGCTGGCGGACCCGCTGGGGGTCGGCCTCGGGTTTGTCGATCTTGTTCACGGCCACGACGATGGGGACCGCAGCCGCCCGGGCATGATCCAGGGCCTCGACGGTTTGCGGCTTCACCCCGTCGTCGGCCGCGACCACCAGTACCGCGATGTCCGTCACCTTGGCTCCTCGGGCCCGCATCGCGGTGAACGCCTCGTGGCCGGGGGTGTCGATGAACGTGATCTCGCGCCCGTCGGCGTGCACCTGGTAGGCCCCGATGTGCTGGGTGATGCCGCCGAACTCCTGCGAGACGACGTCGGTCCTGCGGATCGCGTCGAGGAGCAGCGTCTTGCCGTGGTCCACGTGTCCCATCACGGTCACCACCGGCGGCCGGGGCCGCAGCCGGCTCTCGTCGACGGTCTCCTCCGCGACCTCTTCCTCGATGCCCACGATCTCGGGCTCGTAGCCGATCTCGTGGGCCACGAGGGTGATGGCCTCGTCGGAGAGCGACTGGGTGGCGGTCACCATCTCGCCCAGCGAGAACAGGACCTTCACCACGTCCGCGGCCGTCCGGCCGGTCTTCTCCCCGATGTCCTGAGCGCTCGAGCCCCGGACGACCTTCAGCGACGGGAGCTCGGGCTTGGCCGGGGCGGGGGCTTCAGTCACGGCCGCGAGCTCGGGGGCGCCGGATAGTGCGGCCGTGTCCTGTACCGCAGTCGCCGGTGGCGAGACGGTCGCGGCTGTGCGCGTCCGAGTGGCTGCTTCCGGCGCTCCCGAGGGAGCGGCCCTGGCCTTCGTGGCTGTTTCCACCACCTCTAACCGACCAGCCCTGGATGCAACGCTCTTGGCCCTCGGCTTCGTCGGCGCCTCCCGAGCCTCCTTGACCTTGGCCCCGGGAACGGCCTTCCCGCCGGACGCGCGGAGGCGAGGCACCGCCTCGTCGGGGACGGAGGACGACGCCGTGCGCCCCTCCATCCCCATCGCCTCGAGCGCGGCGAGCAGGTCCTTGCTCGTCACGCCGAGCTCCTTGGCCAGTTCGTGAACCCTCATTTGACCACTTCCCGCTCGATAGCGATCCTTAGCCTAGCGGCTTCATCCGGGCCCAGGCCGGTTCGAAGGGCCCGGGCCAGCGCCCCTCGCCGGAGCGCGGCCACCAGACACGACGTGTGTCGATGCACGTACGCGCCGCGACCTGGGGCCTTCCCACCCGCGTCCACGCGAACGACCCCGTCGGGGGACCGGACGATGCGCAGGAGCCCTCCCTTGCCGGCCTTCTCGCGGCACCCCACGCACGTCCGCTCCGGCTCGGCACCCGGAGCCATGACTCAGCCCTCGACCGGCTCCTCGGCAGGCTCGGCCTCCGTGCCGTCCGCATCGGGGACGGTCGCGACCGACGGGCCGCCGGATGACGCCGCTTCGTCAGGGGCCGCAACCGAGGGGTCGGCGGATGACGCGGCCACGTCCTGTGCTTCCGATTCGGGCGACCCTTCCACGGGAACGCCTTCGGTCCGAGCGGCGGTTTCCGCCGGCCCCGACGGAGCGGCCTCGGACGTGAGCACCGCGGGAGCGCGCTGCTCGTCGAACCGCTGGGTCTCGCTCTTGATGTCGATCCGCCACCCGGTCAGCCGAGCGGCCAGGCGGGCGTTTTGCCCCTCCTTGCCGATCGCGAGCGACAGCTGGTAGTCCGGAACGATGACGAGCGCCGTCTGGGTCGCGGGGTCCGTGATGACCTCCCTCACCTTCGCCGGCTGGAGCGCGTTGGCCACGAACTGCGCCGAGTCGCCGCTCCACGGCACGACGTCGATCTTCTCGCCACGGAGCTCGTTCACCACCATGCGCACACGAGAGCCCTTGGGGCCGACGCACGCGCCGACCGGGTCCACGGCCGGCTCCCGGGACGCCACGGCGATCTTCGAACGGTGCCCGGGCTCCCGGGCGACCTCCTTGATCTCGACGATGCCCTCCTCGATCTCGGGGACCTCCATCTCGAAGAGCTTTCGGAGCAGGCCGGGATGGGACCGCGACACCACGATCTGCGGCCCCTTCGCGCCCTTGCGGACCTCGGTGATGTACGCCTTCACCCGTTCCCCGTGCCGGATCTGCTCGGAGGGGATCTGCTCGGTGTGCGGCAGCAACGCCTCCACCTTGCCGAGGTCGAGGAGGACGCTCCTCCGGTCCCGCTCCTGCGCCTGCACGATGCCGGTCACCACGTCGCCCTCGCGGCCGGCGAACTCCTCGTAGGTCATCTCGCGTTCCGCGTCTCGGAGCTTCTGGAAGATCACCTGCTTCGCGGTCTGGGCGCCGATCCGGCCCTTGAACTCGTCGGTGACCTCGACTTCCTTCTCCGTGACCACCTCCGTCACGAGCTCGCCCTCGGCGCTCTCCCTCTCGGTGAGCTCCTGGATCCACACCCGAAGGTCGCCAGTCTCGGGGTCGATGGACGCGCGGACGCCGAACGTCTCCTCGTCGAGGTCGGGGTGCTGCTGCTTCCACCACGACTTGTAGGCGGAGGCCATGGCCTCCTCCAGCCCGGCGAGGATCGTCTGGAAGGCGATCCCCTTCTCGCGCTCCAGCTCCCGGAGTGCCGCGATCATCTCGGCGTTCATCGTCTGCTCCTGTCGGAACCCCATTCGAAGACGGTCCGAGCCGACGCGACGTTCGCGTACGGGACGCGCAGCTCTCCGCCGTCGGTGGCGATCACGATCGCCTCCGCGTCGGCCGAGACCAGCGCGCCCGAGTGGATCTTGGACCCCGCGATGGGCTCCACCGTCTTCACCTTCACCTGCTCACCCACGCTGCGCTGGAAGTGACGCGGCAGCCTGAGCGGCCGCTCCAGGCCGGGCGAGCTCACTTCGAGCTGGTACCGGCCGCGCCCGAAGTCCTCCAGGTCCAGCCGGCGTGAGAGGCGTTCGGACATCTCGGAGATGGTGTCGACGTCGATCCCGCCGTCCCGGTCGACCGTCACCCGAAGCACCATCCGGCCCGCTTCTTTGCGGTAGGTGACCTCCCAAAGCTCCAGCCCCGCCCACTCGACCACCGGCCGGACCAGCGCCTCCGCGTCCATCTCGCCCCTCGAAAAAGAAAGTGGGCGCGAGCCCACTTCCGGAAAAACCGCTCCTCGTCCGGGGTGGAGTATACCGGAAGCGCTGCTCAGCGGGCACGCTACAGGGCCCGGCGCTGACCTCCGGGCCGGTTCCAGTGATCGCGCCGGCGTAACCTCATCACCATCCGGGGGTCGTCCCACCCTCGGTGCACCCTGATGCCGAGCTCCCGGCAGGCCGCCTCGGCATGCTCCTCGGACGGGAACTCGTCACGGACCCAGTTCCCGTCGACGTCGATCAGCAGGAGGTCCCAGGTCCGCAGGCCGACGTGCTGCACCACGGCCTCGACCTCGGGATGGAGCTTCACGAACTCTCGAAGGGTGCTCGAGGCTCCGACGGCCACGGCCCGAGCGTACCCGGGCTACGGGGCGGCGGCCAGCAGGTTCCCGGCCGCCTGCGCCGCCCGGTCCAGGGGGGACGAGGACCGCTCCCCCGTGGCCCGCATCTTCAGGTCGACCGTTCGCTTCTCGATGCCCCGCCGGCCCACCACGACCTGGAGCGGGAAGCCGATCAGGTCGGCGTCGGCGAACTTCACGCCCGCCGTCTCGTCGCGGTCGTCGATCAGCACTTCCACGCCCTTTTCGTCGAGCTCGCGATAGATCCGCTCGCCCGCTCCCATCACTTGCTCATCGTCGCGGTTCGCGACGATCACGACCGCGTGGTACGGAGCGACGGCCTTCGGCCAGGCCAGGCCGGACTCGTCATGATGCTGCTCGGCCACGGCGGAGACGATCCTGGAGATCCCGATCCCGTAGCAGCCCATCAGGAAGGGCCGCTCGATGCCGTCCTCGTCCACGAAGGTGGCCTTGAGCGGCTCGGAGTACTTCTTCCCGAGCTGGAAGGTGTGGCCGACCTCGATCGAGCGGCCGATCCGCAAGAGCCCCCCGTCCCTGGGGCACCGGTCGCCCTCGGCCACGGTGGCCAGGTCCTCCCATCGGTCGACCGCGAAGTCGCGGCCAGCGGCCGCGCCCGTCACGTGGTAGTCGACCTTGTTCGCGCCGGTGACCCAGGAGGGTTGCCCGCGCACCCGGTGATCGGCCACGATCGTGGCTCCACTGAGGCCCTGGGGACCGACGTATCCCTTGGCCAGGCCGTGTCGCGCGAAGTCGGCGTCCTCAAGCATCCGAACCTCCGCCGGGGCGAAGGCCCGACGGAGCTTGCCCTCGTTCACCTCGCGGTCCCCCGGGACCAGGACCAGGACGAGCTGGCCGTCGATCTCGAAGGCCATGGTCTTCAACATCCGCTCGGCCGGCACACCGAGGAGGGCTACGACGTCCCGGATGCCGGGCGCGTCCGGCGTGTGGACAACAGTGAGCGGGTCGTCCTCGAACGGGGCATCCTTGGGGGGCGCGGCGGTGGCCGCCTCCAGGTTCGCCGCGTAGTCGCAGGTGCTGCACGCCACGAAGAGGTCCTCACCGACCTCCGCCGGAGCCATGAACTCGTGGTTCTCGTCGCCCCCGATCAGCCCGGGATCGGCCTCGACGACGATGAAGTCGAGGCCGCACCGGATGAAGCTCGCCCTGTATGCGCCGACCATCTTCTGGTAGCTCAGGCTCAGCCCCTCGACGTCGCGATCGAACGAGTACGCGTCCTTCATCAGGAACTCCCGGGCCCGGAGCAGGCCGGACCTGGGTCTGGCCTCGTCTCGGTACTTCCACTGGATCTGGTACAGGTTCACCGGTATGTCGCGGTAGGACGAGTACTCGTTCCCGACCAGCGGGGTCACGACCTCCTCGTGGGTCGGCCCCAGGCCGAGCTCCCGCCCGGCCCGGTCGTGCAGGATGAACATGAGCTGCTCGGCGGCGTATGCCTCCCACCGACCCGTGACGTGCCACGGCTCGGAGGGAACGATGGCCGGCATCCGGATCTCCTGGGCCCCGGCCCGGTCCATCTCCTCCCGAACGATCCGCTCGACCTTCCGAAGCGTCCGAAGGCCGAGCGGAAGGAACGTGTACACGCCGGACATCAGCTGGCGCATGAACGCCGCACGCAGCAGCAGCTTGTGCGAAGGGGCTTCGGCCTCGGCCGGGTCCTCGCGCAAGGTACGCGCGAACAGCTCCGACATCCTCATGGGGCACTCAGGATACCGGGCGCCGGTTCACGAACGAGGAGTTCTCCGCGGTCTCAGAGGTGGCGGACCAGGTCCACGGTCTGCTGCCAGTCGGCCGTCGGTCCCGATCCGTCCGACTTCGCGTATTGGTTCACCACCGCCATCACGGCCGGGTCCAGGGGGCTCCGGGAGATGCCGTTGTAGTCCCCCCACCGCTCCGGGCCCTTGCCCGTCTCCATCCGAGCGGTGCCCGCCGCGAGCAGCACGATCTCCGCGGTGGTCGAGCCCGGCGCCACCTCGGCCACGTAGGCCGACAGGTACTCGCCGGTGATCCGGCTCGCCCGGCTGTACGTGACGAATAGGTTGCCTGCTCCATCCGTTCCGACGACCGGCCAGCCGGCATCCGTCTCCGGCGTGCCGACGACCCCGGTCCGAGCGACCTTGGAAGAGGTGAGCACCGACTCCGGCGCCACCTCGTACCACCGGATGACGGACTCCGCGTAGCCGCCCGTCTTCGTGTCCGGCTTCAGGTCCCGGAAGATCGTGTGGGCCGCGTACACGCGGTTCAGGTCGGCGTCGTAGAACGCGTTCACGAGCCGGAGGTCGCCGGGATCCCACCAGGTGCTCGAGTTGCCGGTGCCGTCGCCCTGCGTCCCGAAGGGCGAGATCGACACCCTGGCCACGACGAGACGGGCCTTGGACAGCTTCAGCCCGGTCATGGTGTCCCGCAGCCGCCACACGATCACTGCGGAGTCGGTCGCGACGTTCTTCTGGAACGAGAGGAAGTACTGATCCGCGGGGTTCGCGCCCACGCTCGTGGCCGGCTGGATCGTGAACGCCTTGGTCCCGTCGGGATTTCGGGTGGCCGCGCCGGCGAAGACGTCGAAGGCCACCGCCTGGGCGCAGTCGTACAGCGTGGTCTTGGGGAACGACAGGATCTGGGCGTAGGCGTGGCCCTGCGTTCCTCCGAAGTTGAACTGGTTGGTCGTAACCGCCACCCGGTCCAGGTCGTAGCCGAGCCCCGGGTAGTCGGCCCACTGCCTCCCGTCGCCCTTCACCCGGTCGGCGCCGATCTGCCTGGTGCACCAGGTGGTTTGGTCCGCGGCCGTCGCGCCGGGGATGCTCACCACCACGACCCAGGACTTCCTCAGTCCGTCGTTCACTGCCAGGAAGGCCAGTACGAACACCTGGACGTACTGGTCGTAGACGACCTTGGGATCGAACACCTGCGTGCCCGGGGGGAAGGACCCGAAGGCCCCGAACGAGATCGGCCCGAGCACCGCAGTGCCGGCCAGGTCGTGGACGGCGACCGAGGTGTTCACCGCGGTGACGATGGAGGTCTCGCCCATCGCCCCGGTGGGATCGCCCGGCCAGTTGCCCCCGATCCGGGGGATGGCATCGAAGTGAAGCGCCGAGACGGGCGCACCGAGGTTCGGGCGGGACCGGTTCGCCGTGGCGGCCTTGGCGGGGGACGCCACCGTGAGCGCGCCGAGCAGGGTCAGCGCGACGAGCGCGCCGAGGCGGCGGACGGGCGACATCACTCCTCCTTGCGGGCGGGCCACCGAGCGGCCGGCGGTGATGGGCGGTCGATGGACGCTATCCGAAAGGCTGAGCGGCGTCCACGACCCTTCCGCCTGCCCCATTGACGTTCCGCGGTCCGGCCCCGCACAATCACGGCCACGATGACGCGCCCGGCGACCTGGTGGTTCTGGCCCGTGGGCTCGAGGGGCCCGCAGCCGGCGCGCGTCTGACCGAAACCGAGGACGGACCGACCGCAGGCCCCGGGCGAAGGCCCGGGGCTTCGTGTTTCGCGGACGAGGAGGTGGAACGTGCAGGTGCGGCCCGGTCGGGAGGCCTTCGACGAGCTCGCCTCGGAGTGGCCCCTCGTCCCGGTGTGGACCGAGCTGCTCGCCGACGTCTCCACGCCGGTCGGGGTGTTCCCGGCCCTGGTGGGCGACGGTCCCGGCGTGCTCCTGGAGAGCGTGGAGCGCTCTGAGCGGTGGGGGCGGTACTCGTTCGCCGCCGGGGACCCCGCGGCGGTCGTGGTGGCCGGGCGGTTCGGCGTGACCGTCCGCGACCTCCGGCGCGAGGGCTTGCCCATCGCCGCGCCCGGGGCCGGCCTCCCGGTGCGCGAGCAGCTGGGCCAGATCGCCCGTTCGCTGGCCGGGCCCCGGCTTCCCGAGCTGCCGTCGCTCACCGGGGGCCTGATGGGCTACCTCGCGTACGAGGCCGCGGAGCTGCTCGACGGGCACCCGGCTCCCTACGCGGACGCGCCGTCGTGTCCGCCCATCGGTCTCCTGGTCGTCGACCGGGCCGTGGTGTTCGACCACTGGCGCCAGCGGCTGCTGCTGGTGGCGCATGCCCCGGCCGGCGCCTACGACGACGGCGTAGCCGCTCTGGAGGGACTGGCGGCGGCGGTGTCGACGGCCACGCCACCCGCCCCGTCGCCGATCGGAGACGATGCCGACCTCTCCGAGATGGAAGGCCAACCGAACATGGCGGATCAGCGATACCGCGACATCGTGGCGAGCTTCAAGGAGCACATCCTGGCCGGCGACATCTACCAGGGCGTTCCGTCGAGGCGGGTCTCGTTCCCGGCCCCGGGGGGCGGCTACCCCATCTACCGCCGCCTTCGGGTGTCGAACCCCGCGCCCTACATGTTCTTCCTCCGGATGCTCGGCTTGGAGCTGGCCGGCTCCTCGCCCGAGCCTCTCGTCCGGGTGGAGGGGAAGCGGGTGTCTACCCGGCCCATCGCAGGGACCCGGCCGAGGGGACGGACCGAGGTCCGCGACCGGCTCCTCGAGCACGAGCTGCTGGCCGACCCCAAAGAGCAGGCCGAGCACGCCATGCTGGTGGACCTGGCCCGAAACGACCTCGGCCGGGTGTGCCGGCCGGGGACGGTGCGCCCCACCGAGCTCATGGTGGTGGAGCGCTTCACCAAGGTCATGCATATCGTAAGCACGGTCGAGGGTGAGCTCGCCGAAGGCCGGGACTCGCTCGACGCGCTCGCGGTGACGTTCCCGGCCGGAACGGTGACGGGGGCGCCGAAGCGGCGGGCCATGGAGCTGATCGCCGAGGCTGAGCCGACGGCCCGGGGCCCCTACGCCGGCGCTGTCGGCTACCGGACGTTCGCCGGGGATCTCGACTTCTGCATCACGATCCGCACGGCCGTCGTCGCGGACGGGGAGGCTCATGTCCAGACCGGGGCGGGGGTGGTGGCCGACTCCGACCCGGAGTTGGAGCTTCGAGAGACGAAGGCCAAGGCCGCCGCGCTGCTGCCGGCGGTGGCGGCCGGCCGCGATACCGTGGACATCGGAGAGACGCCGCGATGATCCTCGTGGTCGACCACTACGACTCGTTCACCTTCAACCTGGTCCAGCTCATAGATAGCCTGGGGTTTCCCACGGACGTCGTGAAGAGCGACGCCGAGCCAGCCGAGGCGCTGGTCGAACGGCGGCCGGACGCGGTGATCCTGTCCCCCGGGCCGGGACGCCCCGAGGACGCGGGCTGCTTCCCCGAGCTCCTGCGGACCCTTCCCCCGGAGACGCCGGTACTTGGGGTGTGTCTGGGACACCAGGCGCTCGGGGTGGCGTTCGGGGGCCGGGTTGAGCGGGCCACCCCGGTCCACGGCAAGGCCTCGCTCGTCTACCACGAGGGGAGGCGGATCCTGGAGGGGGTGGGCAACCCGTTCGAAGCGGGCAGGTATCACTCGCTGGTGGTGCTGCGAGACGAACTCCCTTCAGAACTCGAGCTCACCGCGTGGACGGAGGACGGGCTTGTGATGGGGGCGCAGCACCGCGAGCTTCCACGGTTCGGCGTGCAGTTCCACCCGGAGTCGATCCTCACCCCTGAAGGCCCGAAGATCGTGGAGAACTTCCTCGCCCTCGCGCGGCAGCAGAGCTAGTCGGAAGCGGGCTCGGCCGCCTTCTCGGCGGCGATGCGCTCGGCCTCTTCCACCAGGACATCCACGAAATGGTCCTCGGAGACTTTCCCCTTGACCTCGCCCTTGACGACCAGGAACCCCTGGCCTTTTCCGGCGGCGATGCCGAGGTCGGCCTCGCGCGCCTCGCCAGGGCCGTTCACCACGCACCCCATGACCGCCACCCGGATCGGCACCGTGATGCCCTTCGCCTGGAGCGCCTCGTTCACCTGCCGGGTGAGGCCGAGCACGTCCACCTCGGCCCGTCCGCAGGATGGGCACGCCACCAAGTCCAGGCCTCGCTTCCGCAGGCCCAGCGACTTCAGGATCTCGGTCCCCACCTTGACCTCCTCCACCGGGTCGTCGGTGAGCGAGACCCGGATGGTGTCGCCGATGCCCTCGGCAAGCAACGTGCCGATACCGACCGCGCTCTTGATACCGCCCGTGGGCAAGGGCCCGGCCTCGGTGACGCCGAGGTGTAGCGGGTATTCGCACTTCTCGGCCAGCATCCGGTAGGCCTCGATCATCACCCGCGCGCTCGAGTGCTTGACCGAGATCTTGATGTCGAAGAAGTCCTCGTCCTCAAGGATCCTGGCCTCGTCCAGGGCCGACTCCACCAGGGCCTCCGGGGTGGGCGACCCGTGCTTCGCCAGGAGATCCTTCTCCAGCGAACCCGCGTTGACGCCGATCCGGATCGGCACGCCGCGGGCCTTGGCCTCTCGGGCGATCAGCCGGACCTTGTCCTGGTACTTGATATTCCCGGGGTTGATGCGGAGGCCGTGGACGCCCGCCTCCAGGGCTGCCATCGCGTACTTCCACTGGAAGTGGATGTCGGCGACCACCGGGATGGTCGACTTAGCCGCGATGGCCTTCAGGGCCTCGGCGTCCTCCCAGTGGGGCACGGCCACCCGCACGATTTCGCACCCCGCGGCCACCAGCGAGGCGATCTGCTGGAGGGTGGCGTCGATGTCAGCGGTCTTGGTGATGGTCATGGACTGGACCCGCACTGGCGCGTCGCCGCCCACCGTCACGTCGCCCACCCGGACCTGCCGGGACTTCCGTCTGTTCGCCAGCATCTGTCCCCAGGCTACCCGGTCACTCGCCGAATACGTGAAACACGACCTGGCGGTCCTTCGGATCGTCCATCTCGAACAGGATGAGCCGTTGCCACCGTCCCAGGAGCGGCTCCCCCGCCGCCACCGGGATGGCGTGCGAGGTCGCCGAGAGCAGCATCGACTTCACGTGGGAGTGCCCGTTCTGGCGCTCGTGAGAGTGGTCGAGGTTCTGGGTCCGGCGCTCCAGGTCGTCGTGCGCGTAATAGGCGTCCTCGGGGACCAGGGCGAGCATCCGGTCCCGGAAGTCGTTCAGGGCGCCGTCCTCCCATTCGTTGATGAGGAGCGCGCACGTGGTGTGGGGGCAGAACACGATGGCGGCACCGTCGGTCACGCCCGAGTCTTTCACGGCTCGCGCCAACTCTTCGGTAAGGTCCAGATACGTATAGCGCCTCGGCGCGGACACCTCGATCGTGACGGTCGAAGACTTCACGAGGCCCTCCTTGTCTCGGCCGCGGGCGCGACCGGTAGGTCGAACGTGAACACGCTCCCCTCCCCCATCCGGCTCTCGGCCCGGATGCGGCCGCCATGGGCTTCGACCACCGAGCGGGCGATGGCCAAACCGATCCCGGTGCCGCCGTCCTTCTGCGAGCGGGCCGGATCCACCCGGTAGAACCGTTCGAACAGCCGAGGCACGTGCTCCGGGGGGATGCCTGGGCCCGTGTCCGCCACGCTCACCTCGCACCGGCCGTCCACCCGGTGCGCCGATACGACGACTTCGCCGCCCCGGGGCGTGAACCGCACCGCGTTGTCAAGCAGGTTGAACAGCACCTGGTGGACGCGTTCCCGGTCCGCCAGGACCGGCGGCAGGTCGTCGGGCACGCGGTCCTCGACCCGGACCTCCCGGCCGGACCGGGCCACTTCGATCTCCGAAAGGACCTCGGACACCAGCGGACGGAGCGCCACCGACTCGCGCTGCAAGGGCACCTCGCCGGACTCCAGGCGCGAGAGGTCCAGGAGCTGATCCACCAGACGCGACAGCCGCTCCGACTGGCTCATCATGACCTGGAGCGTCTCGGGGTCGGGCTCCTCTACCCCGTCGAGGAGGTTCTCCAGGTGCGCCCGAAGTGCCGAGATGGGGGTCTTCAGCTCGTGGGACACGTTGGCCACCAGCTCGCGCCGGAGCCCTTCGAGGCTCTCCAGCTCGGCGCTCATCCGGTTGAACGCGGCGGCCAGCTGGCCGACCTCGTCTCGCGACTTCGTCTGCACCCGTTGGCCGTAATCCCCGGTCTCCATCCCCCGGGCCGCCCGGGCCATGTCGCGGAGCGGTTGCGTCATCCCGCGGGCCAGCCACCGCGCCAGGACCAGTGCAATCGCCGCGGCGATGGCCCCCGCCGCCAGGAACTGCCACCAGAACCGGGCCAAGAAGCGGAACGTCGCGCCGACGCGGTCGAAGAACCCCGTGCCGGGAGCGGGCCGCACGGCGTAGACGAGCCGATCGACCCGGCCGTCCACCACCACCGGCACGACCGCGTACTGGACCTCCTCTCGGACGCCCACGTGGACCATCCCGTCGGTGAACCGGGGAAGGTCCGCCGGGGGCGTACCGCTCACGACCCCGCCGCCGGGTGTCAGGACGACCACGGTGATGCCTCCGGGCACGATCTGATGCGCGCCGTCGGCGGCCCGCCGGGCCACGGAGAGAAGCTCGAGACGTTCGGAGTCCCGCGACGTGTCCCTGAGGGCGTACCCGAGGAGCAGGAAGACGAGGGCCAGCGTCATGGCCACGGCGAAGACGATGGTGGAACCCAGCTTCGCCCGGATGGTGGGGAGCTTCTCGAGCGGCCTCATGACGCCTCGGCCTGTTCCCGGAACGCGTAGCCGACGCCGTGGATGGTGCGGATGAACCGCGGCTCGGCCCCGTCCTCTCCGAGCTTTCGCCGGATCCTCGCCACGTGGGAGTCCACAACCCGGCCCCCCGCGTAGTCGCGGTAGCCCCACACCCGGTCCATGAGCTGCTCTCGCGTGAGCACCAGGCCCGGGGCGCCGGCCAGGGTGAGAAGGATCTCGAACTCGAGTGGCGTGAGCTGAACCTCGTCGCCGTCCACGGTGACCTTCCGTCGTGCGGGGTCGATGGACAAGCCGCCGTTCTCGATGGTTTCGGACGCCGGGACCGAGCGGATCCGGTCCGCCCGGCGAAGTATGGCCCGCACCCGAACGGCGAGCTCACGGAGGCTGAAGGGCTTCGTCAGGTAGTCGTCGGCCCCCACGGCGAACCCGGCGACCTTGTCCGACTCCTCCACTCGTGCCGTGAGCATCAGGACCGGTACCCACCGGTCCCGCTGGATCTCCCGGCACACCTCCAGGCCGTCCATCCCGGGGAGCATGAGGTCGAGCACCACCAGGTCCGGGTGGACCTCGGAGCAGAGCGCGATGGCCCGGGGCCCGTCTCCGGCCACGACGACGTTGTACCCCTCGCTCAGGAGGCGGGCCCGAACCGCCTCCGCGATGGCTTCTTCGTCGTCGACGACCAGGACGGTCTGCTGGGTCACGGCACAATCGTATCCGCGGTGTGTGGCGGGCCTTCGGGCCCCCCTGTTGAGAAGTTGTGGCGAACCCTACGGGCTGAGGTTGATCGGTTTGGCGATGTCCAGGTACACCACCGCCAGCGTGAACACGATGAGGAACGCGGCCACCGCGGCCGAGATGGGGATCACCTTTCGCATGTCCACGGCTTTCCCCCGGACCTTCTCGACGGCCAGGATCGCCAGGTGGCCCCCGTCGAAGGGCGGGAGCGGAAGCAGGTTCAGGAACCCGATGAACACGTTCACGATCCCAAAGATCAACAGGATGTCCCAGAACCGGCCACCCGACGCCGCCTGGCCGGCGACCCGCCCGATCCCCACGACGCTCGCCGGGTCCTCACGCTCCCGGGGGGCGTCGGTGAACAGCAGCTCCGCGAGACGGGAGATGCCCTCCGGCCCGAAGATCCTGCCGAGGCTCTCGACCGTTCCGACGATGGAGTTCCCGACGAGCCTGACCCCTCCGGTGATCGAGCCGACGACGCCCGCGGTCTCGCGCGCCTGGTCGAGGATGACCCCGATCCTCCCCACCTGTTGCCCGTCCACCGTGGCGAGGACGGGAGTCACGGCCACCGAGAGCTCGCGCCCGTCGCGCTCGACGCGCAAGGTGATCTGCTCGCCCACGTTTGCTCGGGTGTATCGGACGAGCTGGACGTCAGAGGGATCCTCGATGCCATCGACCGCGACGATCCGGTCGCCGGCCCGCAGCCCCACGGTGGCCGCGGGCGAGTCCTGGCCGTCGAGCCGCCGCGTCACGGCGTCGATGAGCGGGCTGTGCACGTCCGGCTGCCCCACCGCCCCGAGCCAGATGGCGAAGCACAGGAATGCCAAAACGAAGTGGGTGGCCGGGCCGGCGACGATCACCAGGGCCCGCTGCCAGATGGGCTTGGCCCCGAACGTCCGCGGCAGGTCCTCCGCACGGGCCGGTTGGAACGGGTTCATGCCGGCGATCTTCACGTACCCGCCGGCGGGGATGGCCTTTAGCCCGTACTCGGTCTCACCGCGCCGGAACGACCAGATGCGAGGACCGAACCCCACGAAGAACTCCTCGACCTTGATCCCGAACCACTTGGCCACGCCGAAGTGGGCAGCCTCGTGAACCACGATCACGACGAGGAGGGCGACGAAGAACGCGATCTGAGCGACGGTGCCGGCCATCAGCTTTTCCCGGTCAGCGGGCTTCGATGATCTCGGCGGCTCGCCTGCGCGCCCACCCGTCCGCCCGGTCCAGGTTCACCACCGAGACCACGGACGAGGGCGCTTCGTGCTCGTCGACGACGGTCTGCACGATCTCGACGATGCGGGTGAGTGGGATCTTGCCCTCCAGGAAGGCCATCACCGCGACCTCGTTCGCGGCGCTCATGACCGCCGGGAAGGTCAGCCCGAGCTGGCCCACCCGGTAGGCCAGGTCGATGGCCGGGAACGCCTGCCGATCGACCGGTTCGAACGTCAGCCGGCTGTCCGCGAGGGGCACGGGCTGGATACCTGAGGAAAGCCGATCCGGCCAGCCCAGCGCGAGCTGGATGGGCAGCCGCATGTCGGCCGTGGCGAGTTGGGCCAGGATCGTGCCGTCGCGGAACTCGGCCAGTGCATGGACGATGCCCTCGGGGTGGACGATCACATGGATGCTGGAGTACTCCAGGCCGAACAGGTAGTGGGCCTCGATGACCTCCAGCCCCTTGTTCATCAGGGTGGCCGAATCGATCGTGATCTTCGGACCCATCTGCCACACGGGGTGGGCCAGGGCCTCCTTCACCGAGGCCCGAGCAAGGTCGCTTCGGGCCCACCCCCGGAACGGTCCACCGGACCCGGTGAGGATCACCCGCTTCACGTCTTCCCTGCGCTCCCCCCGCAGGAGCTGGGCCAGTGCGGCGTGCTCCGAGTCCACCGGGATCAGCCGCTCCGGCTCTCCCTTGATGAGGTCCATCACCATGTCTCCCCCAACCACCAGACTCTCCTTGTTAGCCAGGGCAAGGGTCTTGCCGCTCTGGAGGGCGGAGAGGGTGGGGGGAAGACCGGCCGAACCGACCAGCGCGTTCAGCACCATGTCGGCTTCCACATCGCGGGCCAGGCGCTCGGCGGCGTCGGGGCCCACGAAGATCTCGACGCCCGGGACGCTCGACCCGAGCCGCCGGCGGATGTCGGCCGCGGTCTCCTCCTCCACGATGGCCACGTAGGGGGGGAGGAACTCGCGGATCTGCCCCAGGAGCAGCTCCTGGTTGGTGTGGGCCGCCAGGCTCACCACCTTGAACCGGTCCGGGTTGCGCCGGACCACGTCCAGGGCCTGGGTCCCTACGGATCCGGTCGACCCGAGGATAGTCAGCGTACGCATCGACTCAAGATTACCCCTGGATACCGACAATCGGTGTGAAGCCTCGGTTACGAGAGGATCACTCGCAGGAACAGGAACGCCGCGGGCGCCACGAACAGGACCGAGTCGATCCGGTCCAGGACCCCCCCGTGGCCGGGGAGGACGCTCCCCATGTCCTTGATGCCGAGGTCCCGCTTGAGCAGGGATTCGGCCAGGTCGCCGAGGGGGGCGAACAGGGCCACCACGACGGCCAGGCCCACCGACCGGCTCACGGTGTTCAGCACTTCCAGCGTTTCCTGGGGGGATACCGCCCCCACCGAGACGGCGATGGTTACAAGGGTCGCCCCGACGGCTCCCTCCATCGACTTCTTCGGGCTGATCGTGGGGGCGAGGGGCCGGTTCCCCCACCACGACCCCACCACGAACGCCGCCGTGTCGTACACGAACGTGAGCCCGATCACCGCCAGCACGAGTCCCCGCCCATCCTCGAGCTTCAGCATGACGAGCGCGTAGCCGGCGAGGAGCGGGATGTAAGCGACGCCGAGGATGGTGACCCCGATGTTCGTCAACGCGCCCTTCCGGTGGGAGGTGGGCGCGGCCATGTACCACAGGAAAGTGGCGAACACCGAGAGCGAGAACATCGACAGCATGGCCGCCTCGCCCCGGAAGAACGCGGCGCCCAGAACGAGCCCGCCCGAGACCAAGCCGAGGGCCGTGGCCGGCTGGTAGCGGTGCTTCTGGATGGCTCGGTAGAACTCCCCCAGCGCCCACACGACGATAGCGCCGGCGACCCATGCGAAGGCCCACTCCCCCACGGCGATGCTGCCGAGGGCCAGCCCGGCCAGTACGAGGCCGGTGACGAACGCCGCTGGCATGTCCCGGCCCATCCGACGGGGTTCGTGGCCCATGCCGACCTCGACGGTCGAGGGCTCCTGCCAGCTCGGCCCTCCCAGTCCCCCCGAGCCAGTCACCGTGACGCCTCGAGGGGAAGCCGGCTCCTCGAGGTCAGAGGCAAGCTCCTCCTCTTCCTCGCCCTCTGCCTCTCCGGCCAGGAGATCGACGAGCGCGGTCTCGGGCTCGGTGTCCAGATCGGTACCGAGCCTCACCTCGTCGCGGACCGACTCTGCAAAGTGCTCGGCGGCAGCCTCCACGGCTTCCGAGCTCGGCGTCTCGTCCACGGCCGGGCGCTCCTCCACCGAGACGAGGGCCTCTTCTTCGTCCTCGGGTGGCCCGGGCAGGTCCACGTAGGCCGATGGGGCCTGGGTGTGGCTCTCTGCCGAGATCTCTTCCTCTTCTTCGTCCTCCTCCTCTTCGTCCTCGTCCTCGACGACCATGTCGCCCGCCGGCTCCTCCTCCGACTTCGGGCCCCGTCCTTCATTCTCCGCGGCGGGCTCCTCCTCCTCTTGGCCGGTGACCGGCTCGTCCAGGGCGGCCGTTTCCTCGGGGGCCTCGGGCTCGTGGCCGGGGCGCGCGGGGGTGGTCTCCGGCCAATCGACGTCCTGGATGGGCGCGAAGAACTTGTCCAGGTCCTCGAACAGGTCGTCCTTCTTCTCGCCCTCGGTCACTAGATCTCCTTCAGCTCCTGCTCCTTGTGGGCGACGATCTCGTCGATCTCGGCCACGTGGCGGTCGGTCAGCTTCTGGAGCTCCTTCTCCGAGCGGATGAGGTCGTCCTCCGAGATGGCGCCGTCGTGCTTCAGCCGCTCCAGCTCTTCCTTGGAGTGGCGACGGACGTTTCGGACCGCGACCCGCGCGTCCTCCCCGCGCTGGTGAACGAGCTTGATCAGCTCCTTTCGGCGCTCCTCGGTGAGCGGAGGGAAGTTCAGGCGGATCACCAAGCCGTCGCTCGACGGGGTGATGCCGACGTCGCTTCCCAAGATGGCCTTCTCCATGGCCGAGACGGCGTTCTTGTCGTAGGGCTGGATGAGCAGGGTGCGGGGCTCCGGCACCGAGAACGAGGCCAGCTGTTGGATCGGCACCTGAGTACCGTAATAGTCCACGACGATCCGCGAAAGTAGAGCCGGTGTGGCCCGCCCGGTCCGGATCGCGGCAAGCTCGTCCTTCAGGACCCCGATGGCTTTCCCCATCTTCTCCCGGGCCCCTCCGAGGGCGGTCTCGATGGTCATCCTGCCCCTCCGTGGACGAGCGTGCCGATGGGCTCGCCTGAGAGCGCCCGGCGGATGTTCCCCTCCAGGCGGAAGTCGAACACGATGATAGGGAGCTTGTTCTCCATGCACAGGGAGATGGCTGTGGCGTCCATCACCTGGTAGCCCTCCCGGAGCACGTCGATGTACTCGATGGTCTCGAACCTCCGGGCGTTCGGGTCCACATGGGGATCGGCGCTGTACACGCCGTCCACCTTCGTACCCTTCAGGATGGCCTCGGCCCCGATCTCCAGCGCCCGCTGGGCGGCGGTGGTATCGGTGGAGAAGTAGGGCGCGCCAATGCCGGCCGCGAAGATGACGATCCGTCCTTTGTCCAGGTGCCGGATGGCACGGAGGGGGATGTACGGCTCGGCGATCTGGGCCATGTGGATCGCCGTCTGGACCCGGGTGGGGACGTGGAGTTTCTCCAGGCCGTCTTGCAGCGCAAGAGCGTTCATCACGGTGGCCAGCATGCCCATGTAGTCCGCGCGAGCCCGGTCGATACTCGGCGCGTCGCGCCCGCGCCAGATGTTCCCCCCGCCCACTACCACGGCGACCTGAACGCCGATGTCGACGACGTCGCGAAGCTCGCGCGCCAGCAGGGCCGTGGAGTCGGTGGAGATCCCGTAGCCGGTGTCCGGGGGAGCGAAGGCGTCGCCGGAGAGCTTCAGCAGGACCCGGGAGTAGACCGGCCGGGATCCGCCGCCCTCGGTGCGCTTCCCGTCACCCACCCGGGCCTCCTTCAGCCGAGTTCCTCGCCAAGCTTGTACCGGACGAACCGTCGCACGGCAACCTTCTCTCCCACCTTGGACGAGACCTCCTCGAGGAGCTGCTGGATGGTCCGGTCGGTGTCCTTCACGAACGGCTGGTCCACCAGGACGGTAGTCTCGAAGAAGGCCTGAAGCTTGCCCTCCACGATCCGGTCCAGCACCTTGTCGGGCTTGCCGGCCTGCCGGGCTTCCGCCTCGTAGATGCGGCGCTCCGTCTCAAGCAGGTCGTCGGGCACCTCGTGCCGGGTCACCCACTGGGGCATGGCGCTCGCGATGTGCAGGGCGACATCCCTGGCCAGCCGGCGGAACTCCTCCGTGTTGGCCACGAAGTCGGTCTCGCAGTTCACCTCGACTAGCACGCCGACCGTGTTGTTGAAGTGGACGTAGGCGTCGATGAGTCCCTGGTTGGCCGAACGGCCTGCCCGCTTCTGCGCGGAAGCCAGGCCCCGCTCCCGGAGGATCTCGACGGCTCGGTCGAAGTCACCCTCCGCGTCCTGGAGGGCCTTCTTGCAGTCCATCATCCCGGCCCCGGTAACCTCCCGGAGCTTCTTCACTTGTTCGGCGCCGATGTCGGTCATGGGCGCTCCTCGGCGGTCTGGCCACCGGAAGGCGCTTCGTCGGTGGCTGTGACCGATGCGGCGCCGGCCGGCGCCGACCCGGCCTCGACAGCGGGCACCTCGACGGGAGCCGACGGGGCATCGGACGCCTCGACGGGCTCGGGTTCGAACTCCTGGGCGTCGGCCCTGCTCACCAGGGCCTCCCGGCCCTCCCGGCGTCCTCCGGCCAGGGCGTCGGCGATGATCCGGGTCACCAGTGACACCGACCTGATGGCATCGTCGTTCCCCGGGATCACGTAGTCGACCTCGTCCGGGTCGCAGTTCGTGTCGACGATGGCGATGACCGGGATCTCGAGCTTGCGGGCCTCGCTCACCGCGATGTGCTCCTTCTTCGTGTCGATCACGTAGACCGCGTCGGGCAGGCGCTCCAGGGTCTGCATCCCTCCCAGGTTTCGTTCGAGCTTCTCCTTCTCGTGGCGAAGCTTCAGGACTTCCTTCTTCGGGAGGAACTCGAAGGCCCCGCCCCGCTCCATCTCCCGGAGCTCGCGGAGCCGGAGCAGCCGGCGGGACACCGTCTGGAAGTTCGTGAGCATGCCGCCCAGCCACCGGGTGTTCACGAACGGCATGCCCACCCGTGTGGCCTCCTCGGACACGATCTCCTGGGCCTGCTTCTTCGTCCCGACGAACAGGACGATGCCCTCGCGACGACCGAGGTCCCGGACGAACCGGTAGGCCTCCTCCAGCCCGGCCAGGGTCTTCTCGAGGTCGACGATGTAGATGCCGGAACGCTCCCCGTACAGGTACCGGCCCATCTTTGGGTTCCAGCGCCTGGTCTGGTGCCCGAAGTGGATACCCGCCTCGAGGAGCTCCCGCCTGGTGACGACAGGCACGGTGCTTCTCCTTCCGGTTGTCCCTCCGCCCGGCTCGCCCCGCCCCACGGCCCGGGCTGGCCGGGACCCCGGGGGCGGTCCCCGAGCGTGCGTGCTCGGCGCCATCGGCGCCGGCGAACAGGCAGTCTAGCAGCGGCTTCGAGAGCGAGGCCCCGCCAGCCGAAGGGTCCCGGAGTTCAGCGCCGGCGGGGCACGGGCTGGGCGGGCACCTCGGGCTCGATGGCCATCCAGCGGTAGCAGAACGCGGCGAGGAAGGACATGTGGATGAAGGCCGCAACCAGCGCGTAGATCCACGTGGCCAGGAAGGGGTTCACGGAAAGTTCATTGCCGTGCGGGGTGAACAGGATGAGCGGGGGGTAGGCCACGAAGACATAGATCACCGACAGGATCAGATGCCGGCTTCCCGGCATCGCGGCGGCCCGAGCCGACCGGCGAAGGGTCTCCTGGACTCCCCTCCCCTCCCGGATCGCCGCGGCCGGCGCGGCGGCGAGGTAGTACACGACCGCCGCGAGGACCAGGATCGAGCCGAGGAACGCGAACTGCGGTCCGAGGAGCGGCAGGACGAGCCTGCTGGCAAGGATCGCGCTGAACGAGATGACGTTCACTGCGAGCAGAGCGGGAATGGCGCGCGACCCCCGGCGCAGCCCGGCCGACGAGAACGGGGCACCCTCGAGGGCCTCCACGATGAGCCCGCTCACCACGGCGAAGAAGGCCGACCGGGCGATGATGAGGCCGGCGGTGACCGTGAGCGCCACGAGACTCGCCTGGCCGAAGATGCTCTCGCCGATGGCAAGATCGAAGAACGTCCCGACCGGGGGCATCGCCGCCATGTTCGCCAGCAGCAACACCGGGCCCTCAAGACCCAGCGTCACCAGCGCAACCCAGGCGGCGAAGACGAACAGGAACGGCACGAGGAGGAGGGCGGGGGACGAGCCGACCGTGAGCGCTCCCCTGGCCAGGGACCGGGGGATGGACGGCCACCCCGAGTCGCCGCTTCCCCTCGAGAGCCATCCGAGGAGCGGCGGAACCTCGGAACGGGCCGGGGCCGCCCGGACCTCCCGCGCACGGGGGCTACTCCGGTACCCGGACCGGGCCTTCCCCTTCCGGCGCTTCTTGCTCAGTCGGCGTCCTCCTCCGTTCCCTCTTCCTCCCCGGCGAAGGCTGGGGGTCCGAGGCGCCGGGCCAGGAGCCGGAGTGGAACGAACAGGGCGAGCGTCGTGACCACCAGTGCGATGGCGTAGTTGCCGAACAGCCTGGCCGGATCGACCTCGGTGGGCGAGGGGACGCGGACGAGCGTTCCCTCGGGGTCGTGCTCGAACGCGACCAACCCGGCCCGGCTCCCGCCCTTCGCGGCGACCGCTGCGACGACCACGTCGGGGGACAGGGCGATGGGGCCGATCGACCCCGGACTCGGCGCACCCTGCCAGACCAGGTCCCCGGAGGAGATATCGAATGCCACCAGCCGGCCGTCTTCCAATCCGAGCAGGACGGCCCCTCCGGACACCACCGGTGAGCTTCGGACCACCAGGTCGTTGTTCTGGTGGTCCCAGTCGCGGTGGCCGGTCCGGGAGTTCAGCCGGTACAGCCCCCCGCGAAAGTCCGCGACGAACACGATGCCGGGCTGGATCGCGGGAGCGGTGGCCGGCGGGAGGACGGAGATGGTGAGCGCGCCCCACCGCTCCTCGCCCCCGTCGGCCACGAACGACCGGACCATCCGATCCTCGAACCCCGCGACGACGGACCCGTCACCCGCCGAGGGCCCGGACACGGTGGTGACTCCCACCTGCGGGGAGAACTCCCACGCCTTCCTCCCCGTCCCCACGTCCAGCGCGAGCAGCTGCCCCCGCAGCGAGTCCGAGTCGATGGCGGACACGTGGACGATGCCGTCCGACACCGCCGGCGGAGCGAGGACCTCCCCGATGGCCTTCGCCGTCCACCGGAGGGTGCCGGTCGCTAGGTTCACGGCGTAGATGTTGCCGTCGTCGTCTCCGATGAACGCGGTGGCTCCGTCCACGGTCACGCCGCTCCGGCTGGTGGCCTCGAGCCGCGTCCGCCACACCTCCCGCATGTGGGTGAGGTCCACACCCACCAGGCTCGCCCCGACCCCCTCGGCCTCATCCACGAACGCGAGGACCAGCCGGTTGGCGGTGACGCCCACCGCGGGCATGGAGATCGGACCGCCGTTCCGGACGAGCTGCCATCGTCGCTCCCCGGTTGCGAGGTCGATCCCGTACACGGCGCTCCGGCCGACCGAGATGACCACGTCGCCCACGATCACGGCGCCCGACAGGGCTCCCCCCAAGACGCGGAACGTCCAGGCGGGTCGGTACGGGGGCTCCGGCCCATCCTCGAGCACGCCGGCATGGCTGGGCCCGCCCTGGAATTGGCTCCACACCGGGGCGGCCTGCTGCCCCTGGACCGGCCAGGCGAGCACCACGACCAGGCCAACCGCGACGAGCGCGGCGAACGGCAACGTGCGGATCGGATCCCGATGCAGGTGGGCGAACCTCCGTCGAACTGCCGGCCCATTCTAGGCGGGCCATCGGGACCGGTGGTGAGGGCTCAGGTCTGCTCGGGGGCGAGGATGGGAGCGAGCCGGATCAGCCCCACCACGTTGAGCGGCGACAGCACCGACAAGGGGTCGATGTACGAGCCGTCCCGCTTCACGCCGAAGTGCAGGTGCGGTGGAACCACACCGGTGTGGCCCGGACCGCTGAGCGCCAGCGTGACTCCCCCGCGGACGACGTCACCCTTTCGCACCAGGATCGCGGAGAGCCACGAGTACGTCGAAACCAGCCCGCCACCGTGGTCCACCGTGACGAACAGCTCGCCCGCGACCGCTCCGGCGAAGGTCACGTTCCCCGGCGCCGGGGCGAGCACCGGCGTGCCGATCGGCGCGGCGACGTCGATCCCGCGGTGCCCCGGGCCGAACGAGGTCTCGGGTGGTTCGAAGCTCCTGATGACCGGTCCGACGACGGGCCATGTCCAGTTTCCGGCCACGCCGGCGGCTCCGGCGGCTCCGGGCACGCCCGCGGCTCCGGCCCGAGCCGGGCCGGACGCGATCAGCACCACGGCGATCAGCACCACGGCGATCAGCACCATGGCAAGGGGGAGGACCAGCCGCATCCAACGCGGCATCGGAGCTCCTTGCATCTTCGGACGTCGAAGGCTAGCCGGTGACCGCGCGCGATGCAGTGAGGAGCGTCACACCGTCAAGAGGTTCGTCCCGCTACTCGGTCTCGACGAGCTGGAGGCGGAGCTGGTTGACCGCCTTGGTGTGGATCTGGCACACCCGGGACTCGGTCACGCCCAGGATCTCGCCGATCTCCGCGAGCGTCAGCCCTTCGAAGTAGTAGAGGGTCACCACGATCTTCTCCCGCTCGGACAGGGAGTTGATGGCGGCGGCGAGGAGACCTCGCGTCTCCTGTCCCTCCAACCCCATCGAGACGTCGCTCCCCTTGTCGGCCAGCGTGTCGAGGAGCGACACCTGCTCGCCGCGGTCGCTCCCCACGGACAGGAGCTCGTCCAGGGCCAGGACCGACACGAACGAGATCTGGTTGATCACCTCGTGGAGCTCGGTCAGGGTGAAGCCGAGGCGCGCGGCCACCTCTTTCTCGGTTGGCGCGCGCTTCAGCATGGACTCGAGGTCGCTGTAGGTCCGTTCGATCTCTCGGGCCTTGAACCGAACCGAGCGCGGGACCCAGTCCATGGCCCGGAGCTCGTCGATGATGGCCCCCTTGATGCGAGGGATCGCGTACGTCTCGAACTTGTTCCCTCGGGCAGGCTCGAACTTCTCCAGGGCGTCGATCAGCCCGAACATCCCGTAGGAGACCAGGTCGGCCTGCTCGACGCTGGCGGGGAGCCCGGTGGCCACTCTGCTGGCCACGTACTTAACCAGCGGCGCATAGTGAAGGATCAGGCGCTCTCTCGCCTCCGCGGCGTGGCTTCGCTTGAACTCCTGCCACAGGGCGGTGAGCTCGTCGACCGGCTGCACGGGGGGCGCCGGGACAACCGTGACCGCGCGCCCAACGCCCTTGGCGGACTTCGCCCCGTTGGTCGCCTTCCCGTTCGTCGCCTTCGCCGGCCGCCCCATCATGCCCTCGGATGGCTCCGGCGATAGGCCTCGAACAGTCGAGCCCGGGATACGTGGGTGTAGCGCTGGGTGGTGGCCACACTGGCGTGACCCAGAAGTTCCTGGACGGCGCGGATGTCCGCTCCTCCCTCCAACAGGTGCGTGGCGAACGAATGCCTGAGCGTGTGCGGGGTCACACGGCGTCCGGACAGCGTCCTGCCCCCGTATCGTTGCACAAGCGCGCGGATGTCGCGTTCGCCCAGGGGCTTCCCCTTGCGGTTGAAGAACACGGCCGACGAACCCGGGGCCCCCACGTGGGACCGCCCCTCCCGGAGGTACGCGCGAAGGGCATCCACGGCGTAGTCCGAAAGCGGGACCTCACGCTCCTTCGACCCCTTCCCCATCACAACGACGCGGCCCCGGTCCGGATCGACCCGGTCGAGTGTGAGCGAGCTCACCTCGCCGACCCGGAGCCCAGAGCCGTACATGAGCTCCAGGACGGCCCGATCCCGGAGGGCGAACGCCCGGACCGCCGCCTCGGCCTCCGGCGGAGACTGGGGGGCTTCCATCAGGCCGGCGGCCTCCCAGGGCCGGAGCACCGACGGGAGGCGGTTGACCACCTTCGGCCGGCCGAGCATGGCGGCGGGATCGGCGTCCACGAAGCCTCGCGACGCTGCCCACCGGTAGAAGGTATGGATGGCGCCGACTCGTCGCGCGATCGACGCCCGTGCGTAGCCCAGGGTCACTTGCTGCGCCAGGAACCGGCGGAGCAACGGGTAGGTCGCCGAGGCCAGCGACCGCCGCTGGCGCGACAAGAACACCGCGAGCTGGCGGAGGTCGCGGCGGTACGCCAGGACGGTGTTCGCCGACAGGTGCCGCTCGAGCGCGAGATGATCGGCGAACCCGTCGATCAGCCCGGCCTCGGGGTGGGGAGGATCCAGCGCTGCCATTCGTCCTTCCGGGTCGATATCTCAGGTGCCTTGTATCAACGGGCGATGGGGCATTCAAGCTTCCCACGAACGGTGTCGGGCATCTGTCCCCCGAACGGCCGTAGGATGCGATGCGGACGTTCGGGGGACACGACATGGAGCTCGAGGTCATCGTGACGCCGGGCCTGGGTGACAACAGCTACCTCCTCGCATCCGGGAGCGAGGCGGCGCTGATCGACCCCCAGCGGGACGTGGAGGGCATGCTCCGGGCGGCCGCGACCCGGGGGGCCGATGTCCGCCTGGTCCTCGAGACCCATGTCCACAACGACTACGTCTCCGGCGCCGCCGAGGTGCGCTCCGCCACGGGGGCCGAGATCGCCGGCCCCGCCGGCGCCGGGTACGCCTTCTCGTTCACACCCCTGGCCGAAGGCGGGGAGCTCCGCGTGGGCGGGCTGAGGCTGGTGGCGATGGAGACGCCCGGGCACACGCCCGAGCACACGGCCTACGCCGTGTTCGCGGACGAGGCCGAGTCGCCGGCGGCGGTGTTCACGGGGGGGAGCCTCATCGTGGGGAGCGCCGGGCGGACAGACCTGCTCGCCCCGGAGCTCACCGACCGGCTGACCCGGGACCAGTACCGGTCCCTTCGCCGCTTCGTGAGCCTCCCCGACGACACGGAGGTCTTGCCCACGCATGGGGCGGGGAGCTTCTGCGCCACCGTGGCCCCCCAGCAGGATCGAACGTCGACCATCGGCCGCGAGCGGGCCTCCAACCCGACTCTCACCGATATCGACGAGGACGCCTTCGCTCGCGAGCAGCTCTCGGGACTGCTCGCGTATCCGCGCTACTACGCGCACATGGCACCGATCAACCGGGCCGGGCCGCGCGTGTTCGGTGAGATCCCCCTCCCGCCCCCGCTCGTCCCTGATGAGGCCGCCGCACTCCTGGGCGAGGGTGCTTGGATGATCGACGGGCGCGGCGGGGCCGAGTTCGCCGACGCCCACGTCCCCGGCTCGCTGAACATCCCCCTGGACGATTCCTTCGGCAGCTACGTGGGGTGGCTCGTCCCGTTCGGCGATCCCGTCATGCTGGTCCCGCCGGAGCCCCAGGAGTCCGTGGCCGAGGCGGCGGCGCAGCTGTTCCGCATCGGGTACGAGCGCTTCGATGGCTACCTGGTGGGCGGGATCGACGCGTGGCGCGGTTCGGGGCGCGACGTGCGGTCCTATCCGGTGGCGACCGTGGACGACGTCGTGGCCGCGGCCCGAAGCGGAGCGGATCGCGTGCTGGACGTCCGGCAGCGCACCGAGTGGGAGACGGGCCACCTGCCCGGGAGCACCCACGTGTTCGTGGCGGACCTCCCGAGCCGGCTCGACGAGTTGCCGCGCCACGGGGAGGTGCTGGCCGCCTGCTCCTCGGGCCACAGGGCCTCGATCGCGGCGAGCATCCTCGACCGGGCCGGGGTGCCCGTCCGGTTGGTCGCTCGAAGCGGCGTGCCGAAGGCGCTTCGGATGCTTGGCTGAGGTTACCTCGCCCTGGCGTCCAAGCAGGGCTCGAACCGCCCGCCGACGTTTCGCACCAGGCCCTTCATCTCCAGGCTCACCAGCAGCGGCAGTACCTCGGGCACCGACAGGCCCAGCCCCCGCCCGACCTTCTCCGGGAGCACGGGTTCGGTCACCAGGTCGAGCGTGGCCTGCTCGGCCAGGGTGAGGTCGAGCCACCGACGCGAAAGACCCGGACCGCCGTCGAGCTTCAGGTCGCGCATCAAGTCGTCGACCCCACGGATCAGCGTGGCGCCCTCGCGGATCAGGGCATGGGGCACGTATGCGAGGGGGTTGGTGATGGCCCCGGGGACGGCGAATACATCCCGGCCGAGGTCGAGCGCGTGCTCCGCTGAGATCATCGAGCCGCTGCCCTGCGCGCCTTCCACCACCACCAGCGCCGTCCCAAGCGCCGCCACGATGCGGTTCCTAGCGGGGAACCGGAACGGCTCCGGCGGCACCCCCGGCGGGTACTCGCTCACCAGCGTGCCGACCTCGGCGATCCGGGCGATCAGGGCCCGGCTGCCGCGCGGATATCCCACGTCGATGCCGCATCCGAGCACCGCGACCGTGTCGCCGCCCGCTTCGAGCGACCCTTCGTGCGCGGCGGCATCGATCCCCCTGGCAGCGCCGCTCACCGTACACATCTCCGCCGCCGCGAGGTCCCGTCCGATCGTCAGGGCCAGCTCCCTCCCCAGGTCCGAGCAGTTGCGGGCCCCCACCACCGCCACGGTTCGGTCTCGCCTGGGGAGTGGAAGGCCCCTGACGAACAGCCCGGCGGGCGGGTCCTTCAGGTTCTCGAGCTGCGGCGGGTACGCCTCCGCTCCGTGGGGGGCGAAGCGCGCGCCGCAGGCGGCGACAGCGGCCTCGATGGCGGCGGGATCCAGCTCGCGCGCGACCTCACGATCGGCGATACTCCCCGCCCGCCCGGCCTTCACCGCTGCCAGGCAGGCCGAAGCCGAGCCCTCGCGGTCGGCCACCTCCAGCAACTGTCGCGGCGTGATGCCGCGGAGCGCTGTGAGCACGAGGAGCGCCCGGCGGTTCGACCTACCATCGGCGAAGCCGGGATGCCATGTCGTGGGGCGGCGGTCCTGATCCGCCGAACCGTCGTCGCCAGAGGGGCCGGGATCGGGATCGTCCGCGGGCTTCTCACCCGGCACGAGCGAGGCTCCCCTCGGACAGGCTCGTTCGGTACGAGAGCGCCTCGGCCACATGGTCAGCGGAAACCTCGTCCGCCGAGGCCAGGTCGGCGATGGTCCGCGCTACCTTCAGGGCGCGGTCGAAGCCCCGGCCAGTGAGCGCGAGCGCGTCTACGGCCCGAGCCAGGACCTCATGCGCGCCTCGGGACATCCTGGCCTCCCGTCTGGCCACCGGGCCAGGCAGCTGGGCATTGCACGGGTAACCGAGCGACGCGTAACGGTCCCGCTGCCGGGCCCTGGCCTCCTCCACCCGTTCCCGGATGGCCGCGGAGGGCTCGCCGGCGCTCTCGCCAAGGAGCTCCTTTTTCGAGAGCCGAGGCACGATCAGGCGGATGTCGATCCGGTCGAGCAGGGGCCCCGACAGCTTCTGACGGTACAGCTGGATGCGGTGCGGGAGGCACCGGCACTGGCGTTTGGGGTCGCCCTCGTACCCGCACGGGCACGGGTTAGCCGCCGCGACGAGCGTGAACCGCGCCGGGAACTCCACCGTTCCGGCCATCCGCGTGACCACGACCCGACCGTCCTCGAGCGGCTGGCGGAGGGCTTCGATCGCATCGCGCCGGAACTCGGTGAGCTCGTCCATGAACAGGACCCCGTGGTGAGCCAGCGACACCTCGCCCGGACGCACGTATCCGCTCCCCCCGCCGAGCATGGCCGGCAGCGAGATGGAGTGGTGCGGCGAGCGGAACGGGCGGGATGCGACCAGGCCGGCCCCGTCCAGCAGCCCCGCCACCGAGTGGAGCTGCGTGACCTCAACCGCCTCCTCGCTGGACAGGCCGGGCAGGATAGTGGCCAGCCGCCGAGCCAGCATGGTCTTTCCCGCGCCCGGGGAACCCACCATCAACACGTTGTGACCACCGGCGGCGGCGACCTCGAGGGCCCGCCGGGCCTGAGCCTGGCCGCGGACCTCCGAGAAGTCCACCGGGCCGTGCCGGGCCTGCTGCGCCTGGCCCGGCATGGCGACGGGCGGGTCCCACGCTCCTCGCAGGAACCCAACGGCATCGGCGAGCGTCGGCGCACCGACCACGCGGAGGCCGTCCACCAGTGCGGCTTCCCCCGCGTTCGCGGCCGGAACGATCACGCCCTCGAGCCTCGCCCTTGCGGCCGCGATGGCCACCGACAGCACGCCGGGCGTCGAGACGGTGGAGCCCCTCAGCGAGAGCTCGCCGGCGAACGCGAACCGGGCCAGCCGGTCACCCGGCACTTGAGCCGAGGCGGCCAGCACGCTCACGGCTATGGGCAGGTCCAGGCCCGGCCCGTCCTTCCGCACGTTCCCAGGCGAGAGGTTCACCACGATCCGCCGGAGGGGCCACTCCAGGCCGGAGCTCTCCACCGCCGGGCGGATCCGGTCCCGAGCGTCCTGCACGGCCGCGCCCGGGAGGCCGGTCAGCGTGAGTGAAGGAAGCCCCCGCCCGATGTGGGCCTCGACCACGACGGGATGGCCGCGGACCCCCACCACGGTGACCCCCATGACCCTGCCGTACACGACCGCGCGACCCTAGCGCGCGGCAGTGACATCAGAAGGCGTCCTCGAACAGCTCGACGCTGTTCCCGCGGGGTCCGGCGTGCACGCTCGCGACGTCGAACCGGACCGTGGTGTGCCGAACACTCGCGGTCGCCATGAACGCATCGGCGAGCTGCCGGAGCTTCCGTTGCTTCGTCCAGGTCACCGCGTCGTGGCCGCCGCCGAAACGGCTCCCCCAGCGCGCCTTCACCTCGCAGAACACGAGCAGGCCCCGCCGCTCCACGATGAGGTCGATCTCGCCGACGGAGCACCGCCAGTTCCGGGCCACGGTCCGGAACCCCCGGCCCGCGTACAACGCGAGGGTGGCGTCCTCACCGGAGCGACCGAGGGAAGCCCGGTAGTCGGTCGAAGCGTCGTCCACGACGGGCGGAGCCTAGCCGGGGCCGCCGACATTCACTCCGGGAGTTGCATCGTCTCGTCGCGACGGAGCTCCTCGACGTTCACGTCGCGGCGCGTCATCACCTGGACCTTGGAGACGAACCGGGCCGGGCGGAACATGTCCCATACCCAGGCGTCAGCCAGCACCACCTCGACCCATCCGTCGTCGCGCAGGCGCACGTCCACCTGGTTCGCCAGGTAGAACCGGCGCTCGGTCTCCACGACGTAGGTGAACATCGGAAGGACGTCGCGGTACTCCCGGTACAGCTCGAGCTCGCGCTCCTCTTCGAACCGCTCGATGTCCTCCCCCTCGTTCACGGGTCCTCCACGGTTTCAACGTCCACCGTGCCGTTCTCGCCCACGCCCTTGAACGACAGGCGATGGATCGGCGTCGGGCCGAGCCGTGACAGCACGTCCCAGTGCTCGCGCGTGCCGTACCCGCGGTTGTGGTCGAACCCGTACGCCCGGAACCGCCGATGGTACCGCTCCATCATCCGGTCCCTCGTGACCTTGGCCACGATCGACGCCGCGGCGACGCAGGCCGTCACGGCGTCGCCCTTCTTGATGGCGAGGCTCGTGACCGGCAGGGGGCGGACCGGGAAGCCGTCGATCAGCACGTAGTCGGGCGGGACGGTGAGGGAGCAGACGGCGCGCCGAAGCAGCCACAGGTTGGACCGGTGCAGCCCGCGGCGGTCGATCCGGGTCGGCGTCGCCTTGCACACCGCGAACGCCAGCGCTCCGGCAACGATGCGGGCATACGCGTCGTCGCGCTGGAGGGGTGTCAGGACCTTCGAGTCGTTCACGCCATCGAGATCGAAGTCCTCGGGGAGGATGACGGCCGCGGCGACCAGGGGGCCGGCGAGCGCTCCACGGCCGGCTTCGTCCGTACCGGCGATGGCGCGGAAGCCCTGCTCCCGCAGCTGGCGCTCGTAGCGCCCGAGGTCGAGGTCTAGCGCAGCCACCCGATACGGGAGGGCGGCCAGATGACGACGAACGCCTCCCCCACGACCCTATCGAGGGGGACGAACCCGAGCGAGAACCTGGAGTCGGATGACGCTCCCCGGTTGTCGCCCAGGACGAACAGGGCGTCCGGCGGGACCGTCTTCGGCCCGTAGTCGCTCATCGAGCGAACGGCGTCCCGCGTGAGGTACGGCTCGACCAGGGCCTTCCCGTCCACGAACACGGTGTGCCGGCGGATCTCCACGGTCTCCCCCGGCAGCCCGACGACCCGCTTGATGAAGTCCTCGTTCGCCGGACGGGCGAAGCCGAGCCCCTCGGATAGCCAGTGCACGAAGCCGTCGATGATGCCGCGGTCGGGCTCCTCTCCCGAACGGGGGTTCTCGAAGACGACGATGTCCCCCCGGTCCGCCTCGAGCAACACCTTGTTCACCAGGACCCGGTCGCCGGGCACGAGCGTGGGCTCCATCGAGCCCGATGGGATGAAAAACGCCTGGATGACGAAGGTCTTGAGCAGGATCGCCAGCGCGAACGCCAGGACGATGAGGACCGGGAGCTCCTGGAAGAACGCGAGCACGCCCCGGCGGGTGGGCTTCGTGGACGACGTTCTCTCGGCCGCACCATCCCTCGACACGAGCCCGCGCGGGGCGGGATCGGATGCGACGCCGGTCGGGGCTGTGGGGTCTCGTACGGGATCGGCCGCCGTCGTCGGCGGGTCGGGGCTCGCCGGCTCGGGCGAGCCGGGCCGAGGCTCGGCCACTCCTAGCTCCGGCTTTCGGCGTCGGCGGCCCGGACGTCGGCCACGTCGACGCCGGCGTCGATGACGCCAGCCTCTTCGGTCTCGGCGGCCGGTTCGGCGCTCTCTTGGATAACGCCGTCCCTGACCTCGACCGTTTCCGGTTCGGCTGTCCTCGCATCGCCGGATCCCCCGGCGTCGGCTTCCGCCCGATCGGCCTCGAGGGCCTGAAGGGCGAGGAGTTCCTCGCCCTCGACTCGGCGCTCCCGGATCCGGGCCTTCTTCCCCCGCCGTTCTCGCAGGTAGTACAGCTTGGCCCGGCGGACCTTGCCCCGCGAAGCCACCTCGAGCTTGGCGATGGAGGGCGAGTGGAGCGGGAAGGTGCGCTCCACGCCGACGCCGAAGGAGATCTTTCGAACGGTGAACGTCTCCCGGAGGCCGCCGCCCTGGCGCCGGATCACGACCCCCTGGAACACCTGCACGCGCTCGCGGCCGGCCTCGACCACCCGGACGTGGACCTTCACCGTGTCGCCGGGCCGGAAGGGTGGGAGGTCCGTGCGAAGGTACAGCTTGTCGACGAGATCGGTCTTGTTCATGGCGGGAGTCCCGATGATAGCAGGCGGATCGGTCGCTCCCGGTCAGCCTTTCAGCAGGTCGGGACGGTTGCGGCGCGTCTTCTCCACGGCCGCCACTCGCCGCCACCGCTCCACCTCGGCGTGGTTGCCCGAGAGCAGGACGTCGGGCACCGACATCCCTCGGAACTCCTGGGGACGGGTGTACTGGGGATGGTCCAGGATCTCTTCCTCGAACGATTCCCGATCGAGCGATTCCTCCTTCCCCACCACGCCCGGCACGAGACGGGTCACCGCCTCGATCAACGCGAGCGTCGGCATCTCCCCGCCCGAGAGCACGTAGTCGCCGATCGAGACCTCCTCGGCCGGGAGTCCCTCAACGACGCGTTCGTCGACGCCCTCGTACCGGCCGCAGATAAGGACCATCCACGGCTCCAGCGACAGCTCCCGGACAAGGACCTGGTCCAACCGACGCCCCGCCGGCGACAGCAGGATCACGCGCTTCGATCCCTCGCCGAGCGACTCGACCGCCCCGAAGACCGGCTCCGGCTTCATCACCATGCCCGGCCCGCCGCCGTACGGCTCGTCGTCGACCTGCCGGTGCCTGTCGGCGGTGAAGTCGCGGATGTCGTGGACCCGCACGTCGAGGATGCCGGCGTCGATAGCTTTGCCCAGCAGGCTCTCCCGGAGCGGGCTCTCGAAGATGCCGGGGAAGATGGTGAGGACATCGATCCGCACAAGCGCAGGCTAGCAGCGAGGGTTCGGCCGCGGGCTCAGGTTTTCCGGGGCCGTCAGGCCGGGGATCGCGCGGACCACGATCCGCTTGCCGGCGACGTCGACCGAGACGATCACGTCCTTCAGGGCCGGGATCAGCGTCTCGCCACCTTCCGCGACCGCGCTCCACACGTCGTTCGCCTGGGTGTGGATGACCTCTCGAAGCGTGCCGAGGGATCGCCCGGACTCCGTCACCACCTCGCACCCCACGAGCCGGTGGTCCCACCACGAGCCATCGGGGAGCTCGGGCGACATCGACTCCGGGACCACCAGCACCCTGCGAGACAACTCCTCGGCCTGGTTCCGGTCGCGGACCTCGCGGAACTTGACCACCAGCCCGCCCCGGTGCGGCCGGGCCGACTCGACGGTGAGGACCCGCCCGTCCTCGAGATACACGGCCGCGCCGTCGCCGAAACGGCCTTCGACCTCGGAGAGCACCAGTACGGCGACCTCGCCCTTGATGCCGTGGGCACGGCCAATGCGGCCGACCGCCACGGTCGGCTCGCGCATGTCAGTCCACGATCTCGACGGCCGCGCGGGTGCCTTCCCGCAGAGCGGCCGCCTTGACCACCTGACGGATGGCTCGGGCCGTTCGTCCGCCCTTGCCGATGACCTTGCCCATGTCGTCGGGGTCGACCCTGAGCTGGAGGAGGATCCCACGGTCGTCGTGGACCTCGGTGACCTCTACGGCGTCGGGGTTCTCGACGAGCTCCCTCGCGATGTACTCGAGGAGCTCCTTCACGAAGCCGCCTTGCTCTCCTTCTTCTCCGCCTGGAACTTCTCCCAGATGCCAGCCTTGGACAGCAGGACCTGGACGGTCTGGCTCGGTTGCGCGCCCTTGCGGAGCCAGCCGAGGGCCTTCGTCTCGTCGATCTCGATCACCGACGGCTCGTCCATCGGATGGTACTTCCCGATGATCTCGATGAACCGGCCGTCGCGTGGGCTCCGCTGGTCGGCCACCACCACACGGTAGAACGGGCGCTTCTTCGCGCCCATCCGGCGGAGCCTGATCCTGGTCGCCATACCTTCTCCTACCCCATCCCGGGCATCTTCGGCATCCCCGGGATCCGGGGCATGCGCTTCCCGCCCATCATCGACTGCATCATCTTCCTGGCCGCCTGGAACTCCTTCAGCAGGGCGTTCACGTCGGCCGTGGTCGCTCCCGAGCCGCGGGCGATCCGCAGGCGCCGGGACCCACCGATGATAGCGGGGTTCCGGCGCTCCTCCGGGGTCATTGAGCAGATGACCGCCTCGGCCCGGGCGAGCTGCCCCTCGTCCACCTGCCCGGCCAGGTCCTTCAGGGCGTTCTTGCCCCCGGGGACGCCGGGGAGCATGGCCAGCAGGTCCTGGAGCGGTCCGAGCTTTCGCATCTCCCGCATCTGGACCAGGAAGTCCTCCAGCGTGAATTGGGCCCTGGCAATCTTCTCGGCCGCTTCCATGGCCCGCTCCGCGTCGAGGGTCTCCTGGGCCTTGTCGATCAGCGTGAGCATGTCGCCCATGCCGAGGATCCGGGACGCCATCCGGTCCGGGTGGAACGGCTCGATGTCGGCGGGCCGCTCCCCGGTCCCGGCGAAGAACACCGGGCGCCCGGTGACGGCGGTGATCGATAACGCCGCGCCGCCACGCGCGTCGCCGTCCAGCTTGGTGAGGACGAACCCGGTGGTATCGATCTCGCGCATGAACGCTCGGGCCTGCACCACCGCGTCCTGGCCGGTCATCGAGTCACAGGCCATCAGGACGTGGTGGGGCTTGATGGCTTCCCTGACTCGCCGGGCCTCTTTCATCATCTCCTCGTCCACGTGGAGCCGGCCGGCCGTGTCGACGATGACCACGTCCAGGCCCTCGCGATCGGCGTGCTTCAGCGCGGCCTTCGACACCTTCACGGCGTCCCTTCCTTCGGAAACGACGGGAACGCCGATCTCGCCGCCCAGGGTGAACAGCTGCTCGACCGCGGCAGGGCGCTGGAGGTCGGCGGCCACCAGGAGCGGGTGCTTCCCCTTCTCCTTCAGCATCCGCGCGAGCTTCGCGCAGGCCGTGGTCTTCCCCGACCCCTGGACGCCGGCCACCATGATCACGACGGGCTTGGCCGAGGGGAGCGTGAACGCGGCCTGGGTCCTGCCCATGGTGGCCTGGAGCTCGTCCCGCACCACTTTGATCACCTGCTGGGCGGGGGTCAGGCTCTTCATGACCTCCTCGGACAGCGCCCTGGCCCGGACCCGCGACAACAGATCTTCGGCGACCTCCACCGAGACGTCGGCCTCGAGGAGGGCCGTGCGCATCTCGTCGAGCGCGCCCTCGACCTGTTTCGGGTGGAGCTTCCCCCGGGACCGGAGCTTCTTGAAGATGCCGTCGAGGCGACCCGTCAGCGCGTCGAACATGGCCTACGGGCCGCCTTCCGCCGACCCGGGCTCCAGCACCTTCTCCACCGTGCGAAGGAGCGCGAGCGGGCTGAACGGTTTGGTGAAGTACTCGTCGGCCCCGAGCGACAAGACGTAGTCGCGTCCCTCCTCGCCGGTGGCCGTCACGATGATCACGCGGACGTCGGCCGTGTCAGGGTCCGACTTCAGCACCCGGAGGACCTCCGCCCCGCTGGTCCCGGGGATGTTGAGGTCCAGGAACAGGAGGTCGGGAGGCCGCTCCCGGACCATGGCCAGCGCGGCCTGGCCGTCGCCCGCCTCGCGTATGTCGAACCCCTCGTGCTCCAGGACCATGCGCATCGCCTCTCGCATGGTCGGGTGATCCTCCACGATCATGATGTCCGCCTTCGACACTCAGCCCCCCAGGATCCGCCGGGCGAAGGCCCGGGCGTCGAATGCCTGGAGGTCGCCGATGCTCTCACCGGTACCCACCAGCTTCACCGGGACCCCCAGCCGCTCCCTGACCGCGAGCACGATACCGCCCTTCGCCGTCCCGTCGAGCTTGGCCAGGGCCACCCCGGTGACCCCCACGGCCTCGGTGAACGCGGTGGCCTGGGCCATCCCGTTCTGGCCGGTGGTGGCGTCGAGGACCAGCAGGACCTCGTCCACCTGCCCCGCCGCCTTCTCCAACACCCGCTTCACCTTCCGGAGCTCGTCCATGAGCGGCGTCCGGGTGTGCAGCCTCCCGGCCGTGTCCACGATCAGGACGTCCACACTCCGAGCCCTGGCCGACTGCACGGCGTCGAAGGCCACCGCCCCCGGGTCGGCCCCCCGCTGCTGCGACACCATCTGGACTCCGGCCCGTTTGGCCCACACGTCGAGCTGCTCCGAGGCTGCCGCCCGGAAGGTGTCGCTGTTCGCCACGCTCACGTCCCGCCCCTCCCCGGCTAGGCGCGCCGCCAGCTTTCCGATGGTCGTGGTCTTCCCGGCGCCGTTCACGCCAACCACCATCAGCACTGCCAGGCGATCCGGGGGAAGGTGTAGCGCGCCGTCCTCCCCCAGGATCCGGGCCATCTCTTCCTCCAGGAGCGCGGCGGGATCGGCGCCCTCCTCATACCGTTCCCGGACCGCCCTCACCATCGTCGCGGCGACGGCCGGGCCGACATCGGCCTTCACCAGCAGATCCTCGAGGAGGGCCCAGTCCTGGTCGCCCATCGATCGTCCGGCGAACAGCGCACGGACCCGGGCGCCCAGCCCGGCGCCCACCGGCTTCGCCGGCGGGGACGTCTTAGCGCCGTGCGACGGGACCGACGGCGACGACCGCGCTCGGCGCCCCCAGAGGAACAGGACGAGGACGAGCAACAAACCCATCGCGACGACGGCCACCAGGCCCGGGACCGGGAAGTCCACGGCGCTACAGGCTAGTGGACGCCGTCGGACTCGGGTACCGCGGCGATCCTCTCGGCGGGCCCGGCGGCCGGTCCCTGGTCGGGCAGGGGGTTGTCGAGGCGCTGGCCCACGACCTTGGACGTCCCCTCCTTGCTCATCGAGACCCCGTACATCATCTGGGCCACCTCCATCGTCCGTTTCTGGTGGGTGACGATCAGCACCTGCGAATCACCGGCGAAGCCCTCGATGAGCCGAAGGAACCGGTGCAGGTTCACATCGTCCAAGGCCGGCTCCACCTCGTCCATGAGGTAGAACGGGCTGGGCCGAGCCTTGAAGATGGCGAACAGGAAGGCCAGGGCGGTGAGGGCGCGCTCGCCGCCCGACAACAGCGAGATGCGCTTCACGCGCTTCCGTCCGGGCCGGGGCTCGATCTCGATGCCGGTGTTGAGGAGGTCCCCGGGCTCCGTCGCAACGAGGCGGCCCTCGCCTCCCGGGAACAGCTCCTTGAACAGGTTCTCGAACTCCGCGGCCACGTCGCGGTAGGCCGCTTCGAACGTGACCGTGATCTCTTCGTCGATCCGTCGGATCACCACGAGGAGGTCGCGCCGGGCCTTCTTTACATCGTCGAGCTCCCGGGCCAGGAAGTCGTGACGCTCCTGGAGCGCCTCGAACTCCCCCCCGGCCAGGAGGTTGACCCGGCCGAGGAACCCTAGGCGCCGTTGCACCAGCTCGGCCCGGCGCTCCACGGGGTGGACCGTGTCCTCCTCGGTCAGCTCGGCCACGGCCTCTCCGGGGTCGCGCCGGTGGCCCTCGCGGAGCAGCCGTTCGGCGTCGCGGATCCGCCGCTCCAGGTCGCCCCGCAGCCGGTCCCCCTCCTCGTACCCTTCGCGGAGACGCTCCAGCTCCTGGGAGGCCTCTCGCCACCCCCGGTTCACGTTTCCCTCCGCCTCGGCGGCGCTCCGCTCCTCCTCCGCCGCCTGGTTCCTGCGGGCGGAGGCTGCATCCAGCGCCTCCTCGGCCACCCGCAGCCGCTCCTCCGCCCCGGCCCGCTCGGCCTCGGCCGACTCGACCGCGGCCCGGACCGCCCTGGGGTCCTCGGCCGCCAGCGCCTGGAGGTCCGAGCGAACGGTCGCGAGGCGGTTCTCCAGGCTTGCCCGGTCCCGCCGGAGGGTCTCCACCGCCACTCGCTGATGGATGGGCGGCTCCGCCGCCCGAGGCAGCTCCGGGAGCTCGTGGGTGACCGGCTCGGCCGCCGCAAGGCGCTCCCGCCAGGCGGCGGCCCCGTCGTCCAGGCCGGCCAGGCGTTGGCCCAAGATCTCCTCCTCCCCGCCGAGGGCGGAGAGGTCCGACGCCAGCCGGGCCATCCGCTCCGCGGCCCCCGTGATCTCGGAGTCCGCCCGCTCGATCGAAGAGCCGAGCTCCGCGAGCTCGGTGACGATCCGCTCGAGCCGGTCACTCTTGGGGCGGAGGGCCGAGGCGGACCGCGCCAGATCGTGCTGGACCACCGCGAGCTCCTTGCCAACCTCCGCGACCCGAGAGTCGCCCTCCGGCGTCGTCCTGATGGCTGCGGTGCCGACGAGCACCCCCTCCCGCGTCACGAATGCGGCCTTGGGATGCCGGTGGTGCTTCTCGGCCGCCTCCTCCAGGCTCTGCGCCACGTAGACCTCCTTCAGCACGGTGCACACGAGGCCCCGGGCTGCAGGGTCGGCCGAGACCAAGGAGAGGAGCGTGCGCTCTCCCGGGAGGACGAACGACGCCGGCCCGCCTCCGGCGATGGCCAGGATGGCTCCGTCACCTTCCGGGGCGTCGGCCATGGCCCCGGCCTCGTCCTCGTAAACCACCGCGTCCGCGAATTGGCCGAGTCCGGCTTCGAGGGCTCGCTCCCATCCCCGCTTGGCCTGGACCATGTCCCGGAGGAGTCCCAGGCCCCGGCCCTGGTGCGATCCGAGGAACCTCCACCCCGGCGTCTCCACCAGGTCCTTCCTCCGGGCCTCCAGGATGTCGCGGCGCATCTCGTGGCGCCGCAGCGACTCCTCGAGCTCGGCCACCTGGTCGGTCAGGCCGTGGCGCTCCCGCTCCAGCTCGGCCCGCCGCTCGGAGAGTGGGGCCGTCTCCGCGTCGAGCCCCTCCATCGTCTCGACCAGGCGGTCCCGCTCGGCCTCCGCCGCCTCCCGGCGCCCCCGGACCCCCTGGAGGTGCTCGGCGAGGCGACCCCGCTCCCGTTCATATGCGGCAAGCGAGGTCCGAAGGGTCTCCATCCGGGCCCGGTGGGCCGCGGCCTCCTCGGCGATGCGCCGCCGTTCCTCCTCTACCTGTCGGCGGGCCTCCCGGCCCTCCTGGAAGTCGCGCTCCGCCTCCTCGAGGTCCCCCTCCCGCTCCTCCAGCTCCGCGCCCACCTCCACCAGCCGGGACTTCAGCCGGGCCAGGTCCTCGTCGATCGCCGTCAGGCGGACGTGTCGGGAGGCCTCGACGGCCAGCTCGGTCCGGGCCGTGGACTCGGCCTCCACGGCCCGACGGAGCGCGACCTCGGCCCCGGACTTCTCCTTCTGGCCCCCCCCGAGCACCGCCTCGGCCTCCTGGAGGGCCCACACGGCCCGGGCCCGCCGGTCGGCCGCTCCGGCCACGTCGTCGTCAAGGGCGTCGAGCCGTTCCCGCACGGCCTGCCGTTCGGCCAGGCCCTGGTCCCACCCGGTCCTCCGGCGGTCCCGTTCGACCAGGAGGTCGCGGAGACGGGCGGCGGCAAGCTTCACCGCGAGGGCCTCGGCCTCCGCGGTGAGCTCCTCGTGGCGCCGGGCCATCTCGGCCTGCTGCTTCAGCGGCTTGAGCTGCCGGCGGAGCTCGGCCAGCACGTCCGAAAGGCGCAGGAGATCCTGGTCCAGGCCGGCCAGCTTCCGTTCGGCCCGCTCCCGGCGGCGGCGGTGCTTGGCGATGCCGGCGGCCTCCTCCACGTACTGGCGGCGCTCCTCGGGCCGGGCCGTGAGGACGTCCTCCAGCTGCCCCTGGCTCACGATCGTGTGAAGGGCCCGGCCGATGCCGCTTTCCGACATCAGCTCCTGAACGTCGAGGAGCCGCACCACTTGGCCACCGATCCGGTACTCGCTGTCCCCGCTCCGGTAGATGGCCCGGCTGATCTCGATCTCGCTCATGGGGACCGGAATCAGCCCGGCCGAGTTGTCGATGACCAGCTTCACCTCTGCCATGCCGAGGGCGGGGCGCTGGGGGCTCCCGGCGAAGATGACGTCGATCATCTGGCCGCCGCGCATGGCCCGGGGACCCTGCTCCCCCAGCACCCAACTGATGGCGTCCACGAGGTTCGACTTGCCGGACCCATTGGGGCCCACGATGACGCTTATGCCGGGGGCGAACTCCAGGACGGTCTTGTCGGCGAACGACTTGAAGCCTCGAACCTGAAGGGATCGAAGGAACATCCTGAAAGCCGATGCTAACAGTGGCCGAGCGCCGTTTCTGGGTTTGGCCAGGCAACTTGGGTCAGCCGGCGACGCGGAAACCTTGGTCACCCCGGGGTTCCTCGGGGGTCACGTCGACTCCATCCACCCGGGCGTATTCCGTCCCCGCCCGGCACCACGCCACCATGGCGTCGACGTCGTCGTCGATGCCCTCGAACGCCGCCTCCACTCGTCCGTCGGGAAGGTTCCTCACGAAGCCGGCCAAGCCTCGCTGCCTGGCGAGCGAGGCGCATGTCGCCCGGTAGAAGACGCCTTGGACCTGGCCGGAGGCCACCACCCGTATCCGCTTCACGCGACCGATGGTAGCGAGGTGGGCGGTGGCCGCCGGTTGCGGAGGGCGAAGTCGCCTCCCGGATCGCGCTCGGCCCCTTCGCCCGATACCACATCTGCGGTAGGTTCCGTGGCGGGGAGGGAAGTCGTGATGCGGGTGGGACGCATCACCTTCGGTCTGGTGGCGCTGCTCGCGCTGCGCTGGGCGCCTCCCCAGCCGCGCGGACCCACCCGAGCGGTCGAACGGCCACCACAACGCGACCCCGCCGCCCTCGCCAAGTTCCACGCCGAGCTCGACGCCGACGGTCAGCCCCACCTCCCCCGCGACGCCTGCCGGCGAGGCCGACGTCACGGGGCCCTCGCGTTCGCCCTGCTGCTGTTCGGCACCGCCGCGCTTCGTGCCTCTGAACGGAGAGAGTGCCGTCACTACAATCGAGGGTGATGGTGGAGTACGACCCCAAGACCGCGCTGGTCGTGGTCGACGTCCAGAACGACTTCGCCGACCCGAACGGGAGCCTGTACGTGAAGGACGGCGAAGCAGTGGTGGCGGCGGCGAACGACGAGATCGCCCGAGCGCTCCGCCGGGGCGCGCTGGTCGCGTACACGCAGGACTGGCACCCCGCCTCCACCCCCCACTTCCAGAAGGACGGCGGCATCTGGCCCGTCCACTGCGTGCAGGACACGTGGGGATCCGACTTCCATCCGGGTTTGAAGGTCGCCGACGGGGAGCACATCCGCAAGGGCTCGGGCGGCGAGGACGGCTACTCCGCCTTCAGCGTCCGGGACCCCACGAGCGGCGAGACCTCGTCGACACGACTCGAACGGATCCTCCGCGAGCGGGGGATCGAGCACGTGGTGGTGTGCGGCCTGGCCACCGATTACTGCGTGGTGGAGACCGTGGTCGACGCGCGGCGGCTGGGGTTCCAGGCCACGGTCCTGACCGGCGCGATCCGGGCCGTCGACCTCGGGCCCGGAGACGGTGACCGCGCTCTCGAGCGCATGCGAGCGGCCGGCGCCGAGGAAGCATAGGGCCGCGGTGGCCCGTCAGCTCTGGCACTGCGGGCAGAAGTACGCGTTCCTGCCCGAGATCTTGACGGTCTGGATCGGCGTCCGGCACCGCCGGCAGGGCTGCCCCTCCCGGCCGTACACCTTCAGCTCGTTCTGGAACTCGCCCGGCTTGCCGAACAGGTCCACGTAGGCTTCGTCGTCCAGGGTCGTCCCCCGGAACCGGATAGCCTCCTGAAGGACCTCCTGGAGGGCCCGGTACAGGCGTCTCACCTCCTGGGATGACAAGGTGTCGGACATCCGGTCGTGGCGCAGCCCTGCGGCGAACAGCACCTCGTCCGAATAGATGTTGCCGAGGCCAGAGATGAACTTCTGGTCCATCAGGAGCTGCTTCAGCTTGGCGCCTTTCTGCGCCGTCCTCCCGCCGAACGTCTGCCACGTGAACACGTGGTCCAGGGGGTCGATGGCGATGTGCTGGAGCTCCTTCACCTTGCCGAGCGCGTCCGAAGCGGTCACGAACATCTCGCCGAACGTTCGAGGATCGGCGAACCGGAGGTCCCCGCCCTGATTGAACGTGATGACGACGTGGGTGTGGGGCGGAAGCGGCACCCGCTTGTTTCCTCGGAGGAACTGGCCGCTCATGCCGAAGTGCACGACGAGCACGTCGCCGTTGTCCAAGAAGAGCAGGACGTACTTCCCCCGGCGCTCGACCTTCCCGATCTTCCGGCCCACCAGCCGGTCGGCGAACTCCTTGCGCCTGGCGTGGCGGCGGATGATCCGCATGGCGTTCTTCGACGGGCGGACCTCGGCGGCGGCGACCTTCCGGCCGACCACGTCCCTCTCGAGGTCGCGGCGCATCACCTCGACTTCGGGAAGCTCCACCTATCCCCCCTTCGAGCCCGTCTCAACCGTCCGCTCCGACAGCTTCAGGTAGGCCTGGTGAGCCGCCTGCTGCTCGGCCTCCTTCTTGGAGCGGCCGATGCCGGTCCCGTACGCCTTGCCGCCCAGGTACACGGTGGCCGTGAACTCCTTCTCGTGGTCGGGACCCCGCTCAACCAGCCGGTACTCCGGCAGCGAGCGCAGGTCCTGTGAGGCGATCTCCTGGAGGATGGTCTTGTAGTCGCGCTCGCCCTCGCCTCGGACGTAGGCGACCATCCGGGGCCGGAACAGCCTCTCGATGATCCGGCGGGCCGTCTCCAGCCCGAGGTCCAGGTACACGGCCCCGAGGATGGCCTCCAGTGCGTCGGCCAGGATGCTCGACTTCTCCCGGCCGCCGCTGCTCTCCTCCCCCTTGCCCAGGCGGACGATCTCGCCGAGGCCGAGGTCCCGAGCCACGTCGGACAGCGCGCCCATGTTGACGATGGCAGCCCGGAGCTTGGCCAAATCGCCTTCCGCGAGGTCCGGGAACTCGCGATAGGCGAGGTCGGTCACCACCAGCCCGAGCACCGCGTCACCCAGAAACTCCAGCCGCTCGTTGTTCAGCTCGAGGTCTTGCTCGAAGGCGAACGAGCGATGGGTTAGGGCCGCGTCGCGGATGAAGCTGTCCGTGAACCGGACGCCGATGGTCCGCTCCAGGGCTCGGGTCGTGGGGTCATCGGCGCCGTCGGCGCTCACGCGTCACTCGACCTCGATCGCCTGGCGACCCGCGTAGTAGCCGCAGTTCCCGCACACCCGATGCGGCAGCTTGGGCTGGTGGCACTGCGGACACGTCGAGTACGTCGCCGGCTCCGCCTTCCAGTTCGCGCGCCGCTTCGCGCTCCGGGCCTGGGTCTGCTTCCTCTTCGGTACCGGCATCGTCCTTCCTTCCTGTCCGTCGTTACGGTTCGGTGAACAGCCCGTGCAGGCCCGCCCAACGGGGGTCCCCGGGCTCCTCGGGGCAGCCGCACTCGCCGAGGTTGCGGTCGCCGCCGCAGCGGGGGCACAGACCGAGGCAGTCGGGCTTGCACAGGGGCGAGAACGGCATGGAGAGCACGACCGCATCGCGGACCATGGGCTCGGGGTCCAGGGTCAGGTCCTCGCCCAGCACGTAGTCGTCCTCGGGGCCGGCGGTTCGCACGACCAACTCGCTCAGCTCCACGCCGAAGGGCTGTTGGAACTCCTTCAGGCATCGGGCACAGCGAAGCGCCATGGTTCCCTCCACGGCGCCCGAGACGTAGATGCCGTCGACGACGCTCTCGAGCAGGAGGTCGCCCTCCAAGCGCTCGTCCTCGGGGACGGCGGCGAGCTCCGTGTGCAGGCCCTCCACCGTCTCGTCCACGCGCACCGTCCTGGACGCGCCCGGGTGTTCCACGAGGTCACGGACGTCGATGGAGCGCATCACTCCTCTTCCCCCACAAGTGGCTCCTCCATGCCGAATTCCTGCTCGGCGGGGCCCCCCCCTCGCAGCCGCTCCCGCCCCATCTGGATCTGCTCGAGGGTCCTGGCGAGCGACGACTTGGTGGTGACGAGCTCCTCCCCGGATCGCTGGAGGGCGATCTCGAACTGGGCAAGCTTGGCGTCCACGTAGTCCTCCGCCTCCAGGCGCATCCGCCGGGCCTCCTCTCGAGCCTCGGCCAGGATCCGGCCGGCCTCCTCTTCGGCCCGCTTCACGACCTCCTCCCGGGAGGCCATCCGAAGCTGCTCAGCCCGGGCGTCCTCCACGATCCTCTCGGCGTCGCGACGGGCCTTGGTCAGCAGCTCCTCCCGGTCCTTCACCACCCACCGGGCCTGCTTGACCTCCTCCGGCAGGGCGTCCTTCATCTGGGCCAGGAGCTCGAGCATCTCGTCCCGGTTGAGCAGGGCCGAGGAGGAGAGCGGCATGGACTTCGCTTCCCTGATCATGTCCTCGAGCTGTTGGAGGCGGGCGGCGAGGTCCACTATCCGGGCCTCCCCAGCGTGTCCGCCAGGCGCTCCGCGACCACCGCCGGAACCAGCCCGGAAACGTCGCCGCCGTGCCGGGCCACCTCCTTCACCAGGGACGAGGACAGGTACGACCAGTTCGGCGCGGTGGTCATGAAGAACGTCTCCACGTTCGCCAACCGCCGGTTCATCTGAGCCATCTGGATCTCGTACTCGAAGTCGGTCACGGCCCGCAGGCCCTTTACGATCACGGGTGACCCTCGCTCCTTTGCGAATTCCACGAGCAATCCGGAGAAGGAGGCGACCTCAACGTTCGGGAGGGCGGCCGTTGCCTCCTTCAGCATCGAGACCCGCTCCTCCACGCTGAACATGGGTTCCTTGGCAGGGTTGTCCAGCACCGCGACCACGACCGTGTCGAAGTGCTGTCCTGCCCGTTCGATGATATCGAGGTGACCGTTCGTCACGGGGTCGAACGTCCCCGGACACAGGGCGGTCAGGCCCAACTCAGACCTCCAGGTAGACCAGAACGAGGGTGTCGCCGTACTCCAGGCGCCTCGCGACCGGCCAGTTTACCGGAATGACAGGCGTGGAACTCCCGATCCTGCGGGTCACGGCCACGATCCAGCCTGGTTCGGCCAGCCACCCCGAAGCGAGCCAGGCGAGCACCCGGTCCACTTCCGGCCCGGCCGCTTCGTACGGCGGATCCGCCAGGACGAGGTCGAACGGCGCTCCCCGTTTGCTATTTCTTCGGAGAAACGTGGGGACGTCGGAGGCCACCACGGTTGCCCGGCCCGCGAGGCCGGTCCGTTCCAGGTTCACCCCGATGGTCCGAAGGGCGGGGCGGCTCGCCTCCACCAGCACGGCTCGGTCCGCGCCTCGGGACAGGGCCTCGATGCCGAGCGCCCCGGTCCCGGCGTACAGGTCGAGGACGCTCGCCCCGGGGACGCCGGCGGCGATGCTGGAGAACAGTCCCTCCCGGGCCATGTCGGAGACGGGCCTGACCCCCCGGGGCACGGGGGCCAGCCGAACGCCCTTGGCCGAACCACCGATCACACGCACGGCTAGAGACTGTAGCCGCGCACGATCTGGGGGCCCTCTCCGGATCTTGACCCCATCTTGACCATTCCCGAACGGGGCCTTGACCGCGCCACTCGACGTTCATGCCAGGCACGGAACATCCGGACCACGGAGGAGCGTGATGAACGCCGGTTCGACGGTGACGGAGGCTCGGATCCTCATCGTGGACGATGAGGAGTCGGTCGTCCTACTGTTGGAGCGCATGCTCCGTCAGGACGGCTATACCAACGTGGTGAGCACGACAGATCCCCGGCAGGCCCTGCCGCTCTTCGAGACGTTCCGACCCGACCTGCTTCTGCTCGACGTGATGATGCCCTATCTAGACGGGTTGGAGGTCTTGGAAGAGCTGAAGCCCAGCATGTCGCCGGGGCCGCACGTTCCCACCATGATGATCACCGCCGACGTCAGCGGCGACGTCAAACGGCGAGCCCTCGTGGCGGGGGTGGACGACTTCGTGACCAAACCCTTCAGCCTGAACGAGGTCCTGATCCGCGTGAGGTTTTTGCTGGAGACCCGGATCCGGCGGCTGGCCGCCCAGGAGCAGGAGCTCCGGGTGATCCCCAAGATCGAGGCGCCGCGCACCATCCGGGTCTGAACGCGGCGGCTCGAGACGGCGGGGCTGGGGACCCGCAGCCCCACCGTCTCGCCTAGGAGTGGAACAGCCAGTCGATGCTCCGCTCGAACCGGCTCCGGAGCTCGGCCAGGAGCGATGGGTGCCGCTCCAGCCGGGGGTCGCTATCGATCACGGCGAACGCCCGGGCCCGGGCCCGCTTCACCAGATCGAGGTCCTCGGCCAGCCGGGCCAGCTTCAGGTCCGGCATCCCCGACTGCCGCACGTCGAACAGGGTGCCCTCGCCCCGGAGCCGGAGGTCCTCGTCGGCCAGCTCGAACCCGTCCGTGGACCGGGCCATGGCGTCGAGACGGCCCCGGGCCTCCTCGTTCTCCTCCTTGCTCTCGTCGAACAGGAAGCAATAGGAACGGTGCTCACCTCTGCCGATCCGCCCACGGAGCTGGTGCAGCTGCGCGAGGCCGAACCGCTCGGCGTTTTCCACCAGCATCACGGTCGCGTTCGGTACGTCCACGCCGACCTCGACGACTGTGGTCGAGATCAGCAGGTGATGCTTGCCGGCCCGGAACTCGTCCATGACCCGCTCCTTCTCCCCCGGTCGCATCCGTCCGTGGAGCACCTGAACCGAGAGGTCCGGGAACACCTCGGTGGCGAGTCGCGCCGCCTCCTGCTCGGCCGCCCGGACCTCGGACCGGTTCGCCTCGTCGATTGCCGCACACACCACGAAGGTCTGGCGCCCCGCCTCCACCTCGCGCCGGACCACGTCGTAGGCCGCCGCCCGCTCGTCGGCCGACCGCGCGATCCGGGTCTCGACGGGCTGCCGGCCTTTCGGCATCTCGTCCAGCACCACGACGTCGAGATCGCCGTAGTACGTGAGCGCGAGCGTCCTGGGGATCGGCGTCGCCGTCATGATCAGCACGTCCGGCGAGGTGCCCTTGCGCTTCAGGGCCATCCGCTGGTGGACCCCGAACCGGTGCTGTTCGTCGATCACGACGAGCGAGAGGTCCCGGAACGCCACGGCCTCCTGCACCAGGGCGTGGGTCCCCACCACCAGGTCCACGTCGCCGGAAGCGATCCCCTCCAAGATCCGGGTGCGTTCCTTGCCCGTGACGAGCGCGCTGAGGAGCGCGTACGTCACGACCGTCTCTTCCGGCTGCTCCGGGTCGAGCAGTGACGCCTGGGCCTTCGCCGGGCCGTCCGAAAGCTCCAGATACGAGACGGCGCCGAACGGGCCGAGCAGCCCCGCCATGGACCGGAAGTGCTGTCCGGCCAGCACCTCGGTAGGGGCCATGATGGCCGCCTGGTGGCCGGACTGGATGGCCACCAGCGCGGCGTACAGGGCCACCATGGTCTTGCCCGAGCCCACGTCGCCCTGGAGGAGCACGTTCATGGGTTTTGGCCGGGCCATGTCTTCGCCGACCTCCCCGACCGCCCGGCGTTGGGCGGCGGTTGGCTCGAACGGAAGGGTGACCAGCAGCCGCTCCACGAGGGATCCCTCCGCCGCGTGCGCCACGCCCGTCTCGGCGGCCTCCAAGCGATGCTTTCGGAACGCCACCCCGAGCTCCAGCGTGAACAGCTCGTCGAACTTCAGCCGCTCCCGGGCCCGGGTGAGCTCCTCCTGGGTCTCCGGGAAGTGGATCCTCCGGATGGCCCCGTCGAATGGGAGCAGCGACTCGGCCCGGGTCACCTCGTCGGGGAGGGGGTCGGGGATGGGGGGGAGCTGCTCCAGGGCCCGGAATACCAGCTCTCTGACGGTCCGGGTGGTGATGCCCTCGGCGGCTCGGTGCACTGGCGTAACGCGCCCCGTGTGCACCATGTCGGCGTCCGCGCCCTTCAGGATCTCCACCTCGAAGTTCGCCAGCTGGAGGCGGCCGCGGTACGTTGCGGCCGTGCCCGACACGGCGAGCTCCTGACCGTCCCGGTACAGGGTAGCGGCCCAGGGCTGGTTGAAGAACGTGACGTCGAGGTACCCGGAACCGTCGTAGAGGGTCACGGTCACCATGCTCTGACGGCGGCGGGTCTGGCGCTTCGTCACCCGCTTCACCTTCGCGATGATGGTGGCAGGCTTCCCCACCCGGAGCGACCGGATGGGCTCGACCTGCGATCGGTCGATATACCGCCGGGGATAGTGGTGCAGCAGGTCACGCACGGAGCGGATCCCGAACGCTTCGGCCAGGACCTCGGCGGCCGGAGGGCCCTTGTCGCGGAACCCCGCCCGCCGCATGGCGAGCCGGCGGTCCACAACGGCAATCGGAGAGGAAAGCGTGAGCGTCACGCAGGGTCACCCGGGCTCACGAGACGCGTGTTCACCACAGGTGGGTTCTACCATGGAGACGATGCGCCTCCTCCGGATCGCCATCGCGCCTGTCCTCCTCGTGGTGGCGAGCGCGGCGTGCGCGGGCGAGTAGCTTCCGCCGTTTGCTACGCTGGTCCGCGCCATGGCAGCCGTGTGTGAGATCTGTGGGAAGAAGCCGTTC
>JBOGVG010000262.1:0-2402 GCA_050692435.1 Actinomycetota bacterium | reverse complement strand
GCCCGACGTGGCGGCTGACGGTTCTTCGGCCGCTGCTCAGGGCGCTCGTGACAACAGGGCTCCTGGGGAACCGATCAGCACCGCTGGTCGTCTGATCACACGGTGTCATGACGTTGATGGAGGAAGTACAAAATGCGCAAAGTGGTGTTCGTGGCCATGTTGACGGCGACCGCCGCGTGTGGGTCGCCGGAGACCATTGCGGCCAGCCCGCAGGAGGGAGCCGGCCCTGTGGCGAATGTCACGCCCGCCGTCGACGGGGAGGGTCCCACCGATCAGATGGCCACGCAGTCGCAATTGCAGTCGGAACTGGGTGATGCCGTCCAGCACCTCCGAGACGACGCGCAACGCCGCTTCCCGAGCGTGTTCGGTGGCCTCCACTGGCAGGACAAACGCCTCAAGCTGGGCTTCACCCGTGACGCGGACGCACTGCGGAGTGAAGTGGTGGCGGGCTTTCCCCGACCCGACCTCGTCGACTCCGTCACCGTGTTGTTCTCCGTGGCCGAGCTTCAGGCGATCGTGGACCGGATCACCGCCGACTCGGCTGAACTCATCGGTCAAGGCATCAACCTGGCGAGTTGGGGAGTCGATGACGCCATGAACCGTGTGCACGTGGCGGTGGACGGGCTCAGCGCGTCCGGCCTCGAGTCGCTTCACAGCCGCTACGGAGCCAAGGCACTCTCGGTGGTGGACCGCCCCCTGACGCGCACGTTGCGGAGTCGAGTGGGGGACTGACTCTCCCTGCGCCTGCGTCGAGGCGTAGACGCGGTGGGTCCCGCCGGGTCAACGGCGGAAGCCAAGGTCTCCGTCCTCCGGATTTCCGGTAGGTGGATGCTGGGCGGACTCTGCTCGGTGAGTGCCCTCATCTGATTTGGCCCCACTTGGGCCGGAGTGCTCTCTCTGGCTCAAGGCGTCCGTCACCTTGCGCGTGGCGGGTCCGAACGCTGGGTGGATGCCGACGAGGTCGAAGGTGGAACTGTTCGAGCAGATCCGGAAGATGAGGGAAGGGCTCTCGAAGCTGGAGCTGGCCCGTCGGTTCAAGACGCATCGGCGGAATGTCCGACAGGCGTTGGCGGCGGCGACGCCACTCCCCAAGGCGGGTGCGGGCGGTGCTCACCGGTGCTGGGCCCGTGGAAGGCGCTGATCGGCCAGTGGCACGCCCATGACAAGCTCGCCCCGAAGAAGCAGCGGCACACGGCGAGGCTCGTGTGGGAGCGGCTGGGTGCCGGAGCACGGCGCGCAACTCCGCCAGCACCCCGAAGGCCGCGCTGCACAACCGCCCCTGGCCGACGACCACGATGCGTTGTCAGCGCACAGGCGGCCCGAACGCTGCTCATCCCGCGAAGATCCCGCGAGCATCCCGCGTCCGGGGCACACCGCTCCGTCCCACCACGTTCGCCTCTGCCCGCTGACCAGCACTTTTACGGACGAGGCCGCATCAGCCGGCACCAGGAAAACGGCCTGTGGACATCTGTTCAGCGCCAGGTCGTTCCAAGGGATCGAGCGGGGGCACAGACACCATCGTCCACGCCCTGTCCGACCGCCCGCGGTGCACGCAACCGTCGGACCCACTCTGGAGGAGCGCCGTGGTCACGCAATGGTCACGGACGTGGCAGAACGAGGCGATACGAGGCACCTCTGCCCGGACGAGTCAATCCTCGTCTGCCCTGCTCAGCGACACTGTGTGGTACCAGCCGGGACCAGCCACAACCGGGCCGGGCAGAGTTCAAGTCTCCCCAGGGCGTGTTGCGTCGCGCCCTGGCCGGGTTCCCAGTCGACCGTCGCCGACGGTCTGCCACAAGCGACGTCGTTCCCGTCGAGCGCGCGCCCCGAGCCGCTCCCGTGCGCCGAAGAGTCGAGGCAGGTGACCGCACCTGTCGCTGCCCGTCGAAGGCGCAGCCTGGCCGAGTGGAAGCCGAGCGAAGTGCCGGCCGAACCGGTCCCATCCCCTCCGGTCGGACGATTCTCTGGTCACGGTCTGGTCACGGATGACACGGACGTGCCACTACGCAGGGCCACTGGATGGAATCGCATCCATGTATTTCCGCAGATCAGAGGACTGAGCGGTACGAGACGGCACCACACAGAATGGTATTAGTGCATCTTCCAGTTCCCCGCCATGATCGGCTTGCGCTCGTTGTCCGCCATCAGCGCCCCTTCCCTTCTCGTAATGCGGCCAGGCCGGGGAGGTCGCCGGACTCGAGGTACTCGAGGGAGGCGCCGCCGCCGGTGGAGAGGTGGCCGACCTTGCCGGCCAGGCCGAAGCGGGCCATGGCCGCCGCCGAGTCGCCGCCGCCCACCACCGTGTAGCCGCCGGAGCCGGCCACGGCCTCGGCCACCGCCCGGGTGCCGGCGGCGAAGGGGGACAGCTCGAAGACGCCCATGGGCCCGTTCCAGAACACGGT
>JBOGVG010000261.1:0-3870 GCA_050692435.1 Actinomycetota bacterium | reverse complement strand
CTGGCGGGAGTACGACGGGCCGGTTGGGACGAAGCTCGCGCTGACGATCCGCAACCGGGCCCGGGCCACCTTCTCAACGGCCCAGTGCTGCGGGCACCCCGGCGAACCGGGCTGCTGACAGGTCCAGGACGAGGGCCTCGGTTCGGGGCCCGAGCAGCGCGGCGACAGGGGCTGATGCTCGCTACCGCTTGGCCCGGCTCTTCTTCCCCCTGGTGGCCTTGGTCGTGCTCGCCTTCGCCGCTGTGGCCTTGGCCTTGACCTCGCTCGGCTTGCTCTTTGTCACCGCCGCCGCGGCGACGATCTTGGCGGCCCCGCCGCTCGGGCTGAACACCGATTCGTGGCCATCGCTCCACCGGACCCGGTATCGGATCGCCACCGCTCCCTGGATGACCTCCAGGATCTCTCCCTCGCGAGTCGGCTGGCCCACGGCCTCGGACTCGACCTCGATCCGCTCTCCAGGCTTCCCGGTCATCGGCGAACCTCCATCCTCGCGTCGTCCCATCCATCCTCACGCACTCGACGACCCGAGCCTACCCCGGAGTCTCCTCCGGTCGCACGGCGTCCGCCACGGCCTGGGCCACGTCGGCCGTCGAGGCCGTCCCCCCGAGATCGGGTGTCCGCACCGTTCCGTCCGACAACACGCGGTCCACCGCCGCCTCCACCGACCGTGCGGCGGTGCCCTCCCCCAGGTGCCGGAGCATCATCGCTCCCGACAGGATCATGGCCACCGGGTTGGCCCGCCCCGTGCCGGCGATGTCCGGGGCGCTCCCGTGGACCGGCTCGAAGACCGCGTACTCCCAGCCGAGGTTGGCCCCGGGCGCCAGGCCGAGACCGCCGACCAGCCCGGCAACCAGGTCGGAGAGGATGTCACCGTACAGGTTCGGCAGGAGCAGCAGATCGAAGTCCCCGGGTGAGCGAGTGAGCCGCATGGACAGGTGATCGATGTGCATCTCACTCGCATCGACGTCCCTGTTCTCCGCGGCCTCCTCCAGGAAGATCCGCAGGAACAGCCCGTCGGAGAAGAGCATGATGTTCGCTTTGTGGCCGAGCGTGATGGACGCTCGTCCGTGCGCCCGGGCGAACTCGAAAGCGAAGCGCACGATCCGCCTGGCCCCGGTCACCGAGATGGGCTTCACCGTCACACCGGCGTCCTTCCGGATCTCGTGGCCGAGCTCCTCCAGCTTCCGCCGGAGCTCCTCGGTCTCGGGCGCTCCCCGCTCGAACTCGATCCCGGCGTACAGGTCCTCGGTGTTCTCCCTGATGACCACGAGGTCGACGTCCGGATGGCGGGTGGGAACGCCGGGAAGCGAGCGCGACGGCCGCACAGCGGCGAACAGGTCGAGCTCGTGCCGCAGCGCGACGTTCACGCTTCGAAACCCCGTCCCCACCGGGGTGGCGATCGGTCCCTTGAGCGCCACTCGCGTGCGCCGGATGGAGTCCAGGATCCGGTCGGGGAGTGGGGTGCCCTCGCGCGCCAGGGCCGCGGCACCCGCTTCCTCCACCACCCATTCCAATCCGACCCCGGTGGCGTCCATGACCCGCCGGGTGGCCTCGGAGACCTCCGGGCCGATGCCGTCGCCGGGGATCAGGGTCACGACGTGCGCCACGGCCGCACATTACCGGACCATCCGGTCGGGCCCGGCGCCCGTACACCTCTTCCGAGGACCGAAAGGGGGTAGTGCGGATGCGCCGCTCGATTGCGTTGGTGCTCGCGGCATCCCTGTTCCTGGTGATGACGGAGCAGGCACACGCGGCGACGGTGGACATCTCGATCGTGAGCGCCTCGGCCGGCTTCGACCCCAAGGCGACGGCCGGGGCGTTCGGCGACACGTTCCACTGGACGAACGACGACACGATCACCCACACCACGACGCAGAACGCGCCGCTCTCGCTTTGGAACTCCGGCCACCTGAATGGTGGCAGCTCGTTCTCGAAGGCGATCAACTTCGCCGGCTCGTACCCGTACCACTGCACCATCCACTTGTCGATGACGGGCACCATCAAGGCGCGGATCCAGGTCACCCCGACGTCGGGAAGCGTGGGCACGACCTTCGCCGCCGTCGTCGCCTCCGTGGCCGCCCCGAGCGGGTCCGTGTACGACATCCAGCGGAAGAAGGGAAGCGGAGACTGGACGGCGTGGAAGACCGGGATCACGTCGAAGTCCGTGACGTTCAGGCCGAAGGCGTCGGGAACGTGGTCGTTCCGGTCGCGTCTGCGCAAGACGTCGAACGGCGCGAAGAGCGGCTGGTCCCCGGCGCGGTCGATCTCGGTGATGTGATCGGCCGGGGTTAGAACCGTTCGAACAGGATCGACCGCTTGACCTCCTGGATGGCCTTCGTCACCTCGATACCGCGGGGACAGGCGTCCGTGCAGTTGAAGGTGGTCCGGCACCGAAACACGCCGGTGCGCTCGGCCAGGATCCGGAGTCGGTCGTCGGCGCCATGGTCGCGGGAGTCGTAGATGAACCGGTGAGCGTTCACGATGGCCGCGGGGCCGACGTACTCCTCGTCTCCCCAAAAGATGGGGCACGCCGTGGTGCACGCGGCGCACAGGATGCACTTGGTCGTGTCGTCGAACCGATGGCGCTCTTCCGGCGTCTGGAGGCGCTCCCGGTCGGGCTCGCCCTCGTCGTTGATGAGATAGGGAAGGATCGAACGGTAGCCGGCGAAGAACGGCTCCATGTCGACGATGAGATCCTTCATGACCGGGAGGCCCCGGATGGGCTCCACCGTCGCCTTCGGCAGGACGTCCTTCACCAGGACCTTGCACGCCAAGCGGTTCTTGCCGTTGATCATCATGGCGTCGGAGCCGCAGATCCCGTGGGCGCACGAACGCCGAAGGGCGAGCGTCCCGTCCTGGTACCACTTCACCTGATGCAGCGCATCGAGGAGCCGATCGTTGGGCTCGGTATCGATCGTGAACTCGTCCCACCAGGAATCCGCGCGGACGTCGGGGTTGTACCGCCGGACCCTGAGGGCCAGCGTGACCTTGCTCCCGGCGCCCACACGCCGGCCGTCGGAGTCGTCGAGCACGTCGCCCAGCGGCTCTTCGGCCATCAGTACTTCCGCTCCATGGGGACGTAGGGTCCGAGCTTCACGTCCTCGAACTCCAAGCGAACGTCTCCGCCGGGTTCCCGGTAGGCGAGGGAGTGCTTCAACCAGTGCGCGTCATCGCGCAGGGGGTGGTCCTCACGGTAGTGGGCGCCCCGGGTCTCGTCGCGTGCCAGGGCCGCGGCCACGGTGGCCTCCGCGCAATCCAGGAGGAACCCGAGCTCGACGGCCTCCATCAGCTCGGTGTTGTAGGTCCTGCCGGTGTCCTGGACGAACACACGCTCGTACCGCTCACGCAGGCCATCGAGGATCTGCTGCATCTTCTTCAGACTGGTCTCGCTCCGCACCACGAACGCCAGGTCGAACATGGACTCCTGGAGCTCGCTGCGGATGTCGGCGGCGTTCGCTCCCTCCCCTCGGTTCATCAGACCGTCGAGCATGTCCCGGGCGAAGCCGTCGGGATGTTCCGGAAGCTCGGGGGGGTCGGAGCCATCAGCGAACTCGGCCATGTGCTTCCCGCCACGCCGCCCGAACACCACGATGTCGAGGAGGGAGTTGGTCCCCAGCCGGTTGGCGCCGTGGACGGACACGCAGGCGCACTCGCCAGCGGCGTAGAGGCCGGGGACCGGTGTCTCGTCGGGGCCCGTCACCACCCGGGCCTCGACGTCGGTGGGGATGCCGCCCATGGCATAGTGCGCGGTGGGCTGGATCGGGACGAGCTCCGTTGTCGGCTCGACCGAGAGGTATACGCGGGCGAACTCCGTGACGTCCGGAAGCTTCTCCTCGATGACCTCGCGGGGCAGATGGCGGACGTCGAGCC
>JBOGVG010000260.1:0-4017 GCA_050692435.1 Actinomycetota bacterium | reverse complement strand
CTTCCCACGTTCGTCGGCGCCGAGGGCGATGAGCGAGTGACCGGCCGCATCGTCATCGCGCCCGGGATCGACTACCTGGAGAAGGCGTTCGACGCCTCGAAGTACGGCCGCGTGAGCGACGAGCCGTACCTGGAGGCCACGATCCCCACCCTGTTGGACCCGACTCTCGCGCCGGGAGGCACGCACGTCATGAGCATCGTCGTGCAGTGGACGCCACACGGGCTCCGCGAGTGCGATTGGGAAGCCGAACGCGAGCGGGTCGGCGACCTCGTGGTGAAGACCATGGAGCAATACGCGCCCGGGCTCGGTGAGCTTGTGACGGGTCGAAAAGTCATGACGCCGGTCGACCTGGAGCGGGAGTACGGGTTGTCGGGTGGGCATCCGCTGCACGCCGAGCCCGGCCTCGACCAGTTCTTCGCCTGGCGGCCGCTGCTCGGCCACGCGCGGTACCGGTTCGCGATCGACGGGCTGTACCTGTGCGGGTCCGGGGCACACCCGGGCGGAGGTATCACCGGCGCACCCGGTGCGAACGCGGCCCGCGTGATCCTCTCGGACCTTTCGAAGCGTCGACAGCCCTAGCTGAGCGGCGGTTCAAGCACGAGGCGTGCCTGGTCGATGACTGTCGAGGGATGCTCTCCACCGAGCCCGACCTTGCCCGCACGTCTGCTGCCCTGCGACGCGTGGTGGACAACGTGGAGCGGGTCATCGCCGGCAGTCGTGAGGCCATCGAGGCCGCCGTGGTGTGCCTGTTCGCCGAGGGGAACCTGCTCCTCGATGGCGTTCCGGGGGTGGGCAAGACCATGCTGGCCCGGGCCATCGCCGCGTCCATCCAGGGCACGTTCAGCCGGGTCCAGGCCACCCCGGACCTGCTTCCCTCCGATCTCACGGGCATCTCGGTCTACGACCAGGAGGCCCACGAATTCAGGTTCGTCCCTGGGCCCATCTTCGCCAATGTGGTCCTGGTGGACGAGATCAACCGGACCACGCCGCGCACCCAGTCCGCGCTCCTGGAGCCCATGGAGGAGCGCCAGGTCACCGTGGAGAACGTCACTCATCGCCTTCCCCAGCCGTACCTGCTGATCGCAACGGAGAACCCCATCGAGCAGCACGGCACCTACCCGCTCCCCGAAGGCCAGCTCGATCGGTTCACGATGACCGTGCACGTCGGCTACCCGGGGAACGAGGCGGCCAAGGAGGTCGTCCGGCGGCAGATGGTCCGCCATCCGATCGAGGACCTCACGCCCGTGTTGTCGGCCGAGGAAGTGATGGAGCATCAGCGAGCCGTCCGGGCCGTGCACGTCGCGCAGGGAATCGTCGACTACGTGGTCCTGCTGGTGCAGGCCACCCGAGCGCACCCGGAGGTGCTGCTCGGCGCGTCGCCCCGATCGATGCTCGCGCTGACCCACACGTCGCAGGCTCGTGCGATCGCCGAGGGCCGGAACTACGTCCTGCCAGACGACGTGAAGGCCCTGGCGCCGAACGTGCTGGCGCATCGGCTGATCCTGAAGGCACACGGCGGGACGGGAGTAGGCACGGGTGCGGGGCGGTCGGTCGAGCTCGTCCGTTCGGTGCTCGATCAGGTCCCGGTCCCCCTGGGGATCACCGAGAGGTCGTAGCGTGCTGCGGCCGCGCCGGCGCATCGCGGCGCTCGTGCTGGGGGCTGCGCTGCTGTTCACCGTGGGGACGAGCGTCCAAGCCGGGTGGCTCCTCGTCCTGTCGTCCATCCTCCTCGGCGCCGCGATCGCCGGACTGCTTCTCCCGCTTCGGATGGTTCGAGGGGTGAAGGTGCAAAGGCGAGCTCCGGAGGAGGCGTTCCAGGGGGAGCTGGTCTCGGTGGAGCTCACGGTGAGCAACACCGGGCGGGGGATGCGGCTGGGGCTGGAGATTCAGGATCCACACCTTTCGCGGACGCGGATGTTGGTTCCGCCCCTCGGGCCGGGAGACCGCGCGGTCATCGGGACCACCCGCAGGGCCGCCCGCCGGGGGTTGCAGGAGTCCACGGCCGCCTCGGTACGCTCCGCGGTGCCGTTCGGCGTGGCCCAGGCCCGCCGGTCCGTCGACGCTCCCGGTCGCACCCTCGTCTACCCCTCTGTGGTCGATCTCGGATGGGTCCCGTTGATCGACCTGGCGCCGACCCACGATTCGGCGATGCACACCGCGCCTCGGCGAGGGACCGGACCGGAGTACCTCGGCATCCGCGAGTACCGGACGGGCGACAGCATGCGGCACGTGCACTGGCCTTCCACGGCTCGCCTCGGGCAGGTCATGGTTCGGGAGTTCGAGCAGGAGCACACCCGGCGGCTGGCCATCGTGGTGGACACGTGGGCCGACGCGGGGGAGGAGGACACCCCACTCGACGCGGCGTGTTCGATGGCCGCCTCGGTGTCCTTCGCCGCGCTCGGGCGGGGTCACGGGATTCGGCTGGTCGCAGGGAGGGACGGTTCGCTCGACGTGCTGATCCGAGCCGAGCCGCGCGGCATGCTGGGGTGGCTGGCGGATCTGCGCGCGTTCGGCGGGATCCCGCTCGCCGACGTCGTTGCTCAGCTCGGCGGACACCTCCGGGGCATCCACACCGTGCTGCTCGCTGTGCCCACGTGGCGGGCCAACGCGGGCATCGCCGACGTGGTCGGTGCGCTGCGGTCGGAGACGGGCGCGGTGGCCGTCGCCATGATCGAGAGCCACACGTTCCCCTCCGACCGGCGGGCCCCCGTGCTGTCGCCGTCCGAGGTCGACCGGTTGGCCGCGGACCTGTCGGCGCGAGGCGTGACCGTGTACCGCCTTCGATCCGGACAGGACCTGGCCGAGTGTCTGCGTCAACCGTTCCCACTCGCGTCGTGACCCGGGAGAAGGAGCAGCCCGAGGACTCCGTCCGGCTTCGAGTGGTCGTGGCGGCGATGGTCGTGGCGGCCCTCGTCGCGTTGATCGCCCAGGGCGCCACCGATACCGCCACGTGGATCGCGGCGATGCTCCTGGTTCCCGTTGGATACGCGTTCTCGTACTTCCAGCGAAACAAGACGAGCGTCGGGACGAAGGTCGTGCTCGTGGTCGGCCTGCTCGCGGCCCTCGGCGGGTTCCTGCAGAGCGTGCGGTTGGCGCAATCGGTGGACGAGGCTCGGATCCCGCTAGCGTCGCTGTTCGTGTGGGTCCAGGTCCTGCATTCGTTCGACGTGCCACGGCGGCGGGACCTGTCGTTCTCCGTGGTGTCCAGCCTGATCCTGATGGCCGAGGCCGGCGCGCTTTCGCTCGGGACGGGGTTCCTCGTGTTCCTGGTGCCGTGGGCGGCTCTCGGTGGGTTGTGGCTGTATCTATCGCAGCGGCCGACCCAGGACCGACCGCCCGAGCCTTCGTTCGTTCGGAGGATCCGCCGGTCGAACCGGGGCCTTGGCATCGTCGCCGCGCGCTCGCTCGCGGCTGGGACGACGACCGTCCTCGTGGCCGTGGCCCTCGTGTTCATGCTCACGCCCCGGCTTCCGGGCGCCTTCGTCCGGCTCCCGCCGTTCGCGGTCCGAACGGCCATCGCCGTACCGGGGTTCCAGGGTCAAGTGGTGAACCCCGGGCTCCCGTCGGGAGGTGGTGATGGCGGGGTCGTGGATTTCTCGTCGTCGGTGTATCCGGGGTTCGGCTCGAACGTCGACCTGCGAGCCAGGGGTCGCCTGTCCGATGCCGTCGTCATGCGGGTCCGCTCGCCCCAGGCCGCGCTGTGGAGGGGACAGGCGTATGACGCGTACGACGGAACGACCTGGACGGCATCTGAGACCAGTACGATCGCCGTGGGGCAGGACTTCGAGCAGAGTTTCCAGATCCCCTCCGGTCCCAGCGACGTCCCAACCCGGCGGATCGTCACCACGTTCTACGTCCAGGCCGACCAGCCGAACATCGTGTTCGCGGCGTACGAGCCGGAGCAGGTCTACTTCCCGGCGCCGGTACTGACGGTGGATCGCTACGACTCGATCCACTCTCCGATCCTTCTGGACCCGGGACTGATCTACAGCGTCGTCTCCACCATCCCCATCACCA
>JBOGVG010000259.1:0-16920 GCA_050692435.1 Actinomycetota bacterium | reverse complement strand
TCGAGAGCGCGAGCGCCAGGACGAACCCGATCGCGCCGACCGTCACGGTGAGGCCGCGCTGCGGCAGGTCCGGCCGGACGTTCTGGGTGGAGACCGCCGCCGAGTAGATGTCGGCGAAGGCGTTGTCGCTCTCCCCCACCAGGAGCGCGACGAGGACCGCGGCGCCGCCGGCCACGGTGGCGATGGCCGTGCCGATGCCGAACACGTCTGCGCCGGCCCCCGTGGCCAACACCAGCAACGCCCCGAGGGAGTAGAACCAGACGTTCCCGATGAAATACCCCGAGTACGTTCCGGCGAAGCCGCCGGAGCCCTTGCGAGCGAACCGGTTGTAGTCGGCAACGAGCGGCAGCCACGACACGGGCATCACCACCACGAGGTCGACGGCGAGCCAGAACGACACCCCGCCTTGTCCGGGGGTTCGCCAGATGGCTCCGAGGTGCCCGGCGGCGAGCACCTCCGCCGTGATCCAGAGCGCGGAGCCGATCAGCACGTAGATCCCAAACCGCTCCAGCCATCGTCGCACGACCAGGATCGGCCCTCCGATGGCGAGGAGCGTGCACACCACCGCCACTGCCGCCAGCCAGAAGTGGTACGCGTCCAGCCCGAACAGGCGCTTCGAGGCCACGTTCGCCACCTGCCCCATGGCCCAGAACTCGACGGCGGTCCACCCCACGAGCTGGAGGAGGTTTAGGGCCGAGGGAAGGAACGAACCGCGCAGTCCGAGGACGGGCCGGAACAGCACCATGGAGGGGACGCCCTCTCGCTCGCCGGCAAGCCCGAGAAGGGCCAGGGGGAGGCACCCGATCGCGGAGCCGAGCACGATGGCGAGGAGGGCCCGGGGCAATCCCAGGCCCGGGACCAGCAGCGCGCCCGTGACCATCACCAGGAGCCCCACGGACAGATCGCCCCACAGGACGCCGAGGTCCAGCCCGGACAGTCGGCGATGCTCGGCTGGTACGGGGTGGATGCCCCAGGATGGCGCCTCGCGCCTCAGGGCGTTCTCCAGGCGCTCGGTGAGGTTCGGCACGGTTCGCTCCCTCCGCCGGCACTATCCGGATCAGGTTCCAAGGGTCGCCGACTCTGGATTCCCGGGGCTACCGCTTCGCTGCTTGAGCCCCCAGTTGCCTGGGGCTACCGCTTCGCTGCTTGAGCCCCGACCCCAGCCGGCCTCTCAGCCCGGTCCCACCGGGCTCCCCTGCTTCCGCTCCAGTGTACGGCGGCCCGCTACCGGGGTTCGAGCTCCATGAGGGCTCGGAGGTTGGCGAGCGACCCGCGCATCAGCCGGCGCATCTGGGGCCGGTAGGCGAGGAGTGCGATCTTGCCGAGGACCGGCACCGAAAGTCCCAGGTCCTCGGTCCACGTGAGCCGGGTGCCGCCGGCGACGGGCTTCAATGCCCACTCGCCCACGCCCCGGACGATGCCGAGGTGCGCCATCACCAGCCGCCGGGGCGGCTCCCACAGCGTCACCTCCAGGCGTTCGGTGAAGACCGGCACGTTCAGTACGCGGGTCTTGACCGCCACGAGGACGCCCACCCCCTCGCGATGGGAGGTCAGGACCCGGACGGAATCCGCGTCCTTCATCCACGCCGACTGGTCCTCCCATGCCAGAAGCCTCCCCCAGGCCTCTTCAGGGGAGACGGGGAGAACGGTGTCGGCCGAGATCCTCACCGGAGCCTCCTCAGGTCCGCGTTCGGGGCCACGCCCCCATCTCGACCGCCCTACAGGCCCGGGGCTTCGCCGGTCCGTGGCAGCGCGGGCATCGTCTCGGGGATCGACAGGAGGAGGCCGAAGGCGACGGCCGATGGGATCGCGCACACGAAGAAGGCGGTCCCGAAGCCGAACGCGCTCGCCGTCCACCCCGCCGCGAGCGGCCCCAGGACGAACCCCAGGTCTCCCACGAACCGGAAGGCCGCCACGGCCGACCCGGACAGTCCCTCGGGCGTGAGGTCCTGGAGCATGGCCGCGGGTGGGACGCCCGCATATCCGCTCACCACCCCGAGGACCCCCATGGCCACCATGAACGACACCGCATTGTTCGCCAGCCCGAGGACCGCCGTGATCGCCGCGAGCCCGGCGAAGGCCGGTACCAGCACAGCCTTCCGCCCGAGGCGGTCCGTGGCCTTGCCGGCCGGGAACAGGACGGCGAACTCCGTTGCCGTGGCGATAGCCAGGCCAAGCCCCACACCCGACAGCGACAGCCCTACCCCCTCATCCTCCCTCCCGAACAGCGGGATGAGGGTGGAGAAGACCGCTCCGATCATGAACAGGTACGCGCCGTTCACCGTCAGGACCGTCACGAAGGGCCGACTCCACGGCAGGCGGCGGAGACCCCGGCGGACCTCGTTCGCGGGGCGCTCCGGGTTCCGGATGGCCCGGTAGAACAGCCAGGCCGACACGAAGCACGATCCGGCGTAGACCCACAGCGGACTGGCCAGCCCGAACCAGTTCGCGACCAAACCCCCCAGGGGCTGCCCGGCGATGATCCCAACGTTGAACGACGCGTAGTACACGCTCATCACGCGCCCCACACGGTCGGGGGGGATGGTCCGCAGCAGGAACGAGAGGAGGGCGGCGAAGAACAGCGCCGAGCCCGCACCCCCCGCGGCGCGGAACACCACCAGGAGGGGGAACGTGGGGGCCAGAGCGGCCAGGCCCGAGGTCGCCCCCACCACCACCGCACCGGCGGTGGCCATGGCGCGCTCCCCGAACCGGTCGATGATCCGCCCTACTACCGGATCGAGCGCCAGCCGCGTGAGCGAGAACGACGCCACCAGGATCCCCACGGCGTCGTAGCCGACACCGAAGGACCGGGCGTAGTTCGGGAGCACCGGCGAGAGGATCCCGAAGCCGAGCATCAGCACGAACGTGCCGATCATGGCGGCCCGGATCTCCGGGATCCGGAGGATGTCCCGGAACCCCGGGTCTCGGCCGTCGCTCACGAACGGGCAGTCTACGGGCCGGGCGGCGGCGGACCCCCCGCGGTCCAACCCGGACGGAGCCGGACACTCCACGCGTCGGATCGGTGTCCGCTTGCGCCCTGTCCCGGCATCCTCTTCGATACCCGCGATGGCCGACACCGCCACCGGCGCGATCGTCGCCACCTCGCTCGTCACGGCGACCGGCGAGGTGCCGGCGCGCGGTGGCGCGCTGGGAAGCCCATCGGTGATCGAGGACGCGGGGATCGCCTGGGAGGGCGGGGTCATCACCTACGTCGGCCCGGCCGACGGGATCCCGGCAGCCGACCCGGAGGTGTTCACCGGCACGACGATCGCACCGGGGTTCGTGGACTGCCACACTCACCTTCCGTTCGTGGGGTGGCGGGCCGACGAGTTCGAGCTCCGCCTGGCCGGCAGGACCTACCGCGACCTCCACGGCGAGGGCGGTATCTACCGAAGCGCACGCCTGCTGGCCAACACGTCGGACGACGAGGTGCTGGCGTTCTGCCGGCCGCTGCTCCGGGAGATGGCCGACCACGGGACGACCGCCCTGGAGCTCAAGACGGGGTACGGGCTGTCCGTGGAGGCCGAGTTGCGCCAGGCCCGGCTGGCCCGGAGGCTGGCCGAGGAGGCTCCCCAGGCCTGCACCGTGACCCTCCTCGCCTGCCACGCCGTCCCCGAGGGGATGGAGCGGGACGGCTGGGTGCGAGCCGCCTGCGAGGAGCTGATCCCTGTGGCCGCCGCCGAGGGGCTGGCCGACGCCGTGGACGTCTACGTCGAGGATATCGCGTTCACCCTCCGCGACCTGGCGGTCGTGGGGGAGGCGGCGGCGGCCGCCGGGCTCCCGGTCCGGTGCCACGCCGACCAGCTGGGGCCATCGGGCGCCTCGGAGTTCGCGGTCAAGCTGGGGGCCCGAAGCGCCGACCACCTGAACAACGTGAGCAACGAAGGCATCCGCGCGCTCGGGGAGGGCGGGACGGTCGGGGTGCTCCTGCCGGCCTCGACGTTCTTCATGCACGCCACGCCCCCGCCGGTCCGGACGCTGGTCGAGGCGGGGGCCGCCGTGGCCATCGCCACCGACTTCAACCCCGGGACGTCGCCCATCCTGTCCATGACGGAGGTGGTGTCGACGGCGTGCTCCCTGTACCGGCTGGCCCCGCTCGAGGCCCTCACCGCCTCGACCCTCAATCCGGCGGGCGTGCTGGGGATGGCCGACCGTAGTGGCACCTTGGAAGTGGGCAAGCGGGCCGATCTCCTGGTCCTGGAGGGCGATGCTTTCCGGCAGGTCGCGTACCGGCCGGGGCACAACCCGGTGCTGCATGCCTACGCCGGCGGGAGGAGGGTGGGAGGCCGGTGAAGCGGCTCCTCGTGGCGACCGGCGTCGCGCTGGCGTTGGTGGGAGGGGCGGCCACCCCGGCGCTGGGGGTCGACTCCGTCACGCTCACCGCCTCAGCCACGACGCTCGCCTACGGGGAGTCCGTCGAGCTGAGCGGTCAGACCTCGCCCCCCACGGGCGGCCAGACCATCGACATCGTCGATGCCGCCGGTACCATCCTCGCGCAGACCACCACGGGGGCCGCCGGCGGCTTCTCCGCCACACTCACGCCGGAGGCGAGCGTCACCGTGCATGCCGTGTGGCACCCGGCGACCAGCCCCGAGGTGAGCATCGGGGTCCAGGCCATCGTCACGGTCCGCGTGGGGGCGGTGCGCTTGTTCGACCGTGCCGCGGTCCGCGGTTCCGTGACACCCGCCCACCCGGGCGGCACGGTCCAGGTCGCGCTGACCAGGGACGGGAAGACCGTTGCTACCCTCCGCCCCACCATAGGGGCCGCGGGCGGGTTCGAAGCGGTGTTCCGCATCGAGAAGCCCGGCACGTATCGCGTCCGAGCGGCGTTCGTCGACGACGACCATCTGAAGGGAACGGCCATCGACGGCCCCCGATCGACCTCGCTCCCCTCGCTCGGGATCGGATCGAGCGGCATCTACGTCGATCTCCTCGAACGGCGCCTGGTGGACCTGAACTACCGGCTGGCCGGGGTGGACGGGCGGTTCGACTTCCGCACGGGCGACGCGGTCCTCGCGTTCCGGAAGGTGCAGCGGATGCCGCGCGTGTTCGGCGTCGATGCGGGCGTATGGCGCGCGCTCGCCGATCCGATCCGTCCCCGGCCCAAGTCGAGCGCGGACGGCTTCCACATCGAGATCGACCAGACCCGGCAGGTCGTCTACACGGTAGACGACGGCACCATCACGAACATCATGCACGTGTCCACGGGCAAGGCGAGCACGCCGACCCGCGACGGCTGGTTCCGCGTGAACCGCAAGCTCGGCGGGTTCAGCCCCAACCGCCTGTACTACCCGAGCTACTTCGACGGGAACCGGGCCATCCATGGATGGACCGAGGTGCCCACCTATCCGGCGAGCCACGGGTGCGTTCGTGTTCCATACTGGAACGCCCAGTGGATCTTCGGGCTGGCCGAGTACGGCACCCAAGTCATCGTCTACCACTAGTCCGGAGACGCGGCTCTAGTCGAGCTCGCCGATGGCAGCTTCGACCGCCGCCACGACCGCGCCGCTCCTGATGAGGTCCGTCACCGCGGCGATGTCGGGCCCGAGCTCCCGATCGGCTTGGAGGAACGGGACGGCTTCACGGATCGCGTCCCGCGCGGCCCGCGTGCCCGGCGCGGGCGCGAGCGGGGCCCGCAGGTCCAGCCCTTGCGCCGCGGCCATCGCCTCCACCGCCACCACGAGCTCGGCATTGGCGACGACGTCCCGGGCGTGACGGGCTGACGTCATCCCCATGCTCACGTGGTCCTCCTGTCCGGCCGATGACGGGATGGAGTCCACCGAGGCCGGGTGGGCCAGCGATTTCGACTCGGAGACCAGGGACGCCGCCGTGTACTGGGTGAGCATGAACCCGGAGTTCAGGCCGCTGCCCGGCACCAAGAACGCCGGGAGCCCGTTGCTCGTGTCCTCGTCCAGCAACCGGTATAGCCGCCGCTCCGAGACGCTCCCGAGCGGCACGGTGGCCAGGGCCAGCGCGTCGAGCGCCACCGCGACGGGCTGGCCGTGGAAGTTCCCGCCGGACAGAACCTCCCCGCTTTCGGGGAGCACGATGGGGTTGTCCGAGACCGACCCGGCCTCCACCTCCAGCACCCCCCGAACGAAACGGAGGACCTCGCGGGTGGCTCCGTGGATCTGCGGGGCGCACCGGAGCGAATAGGCGTCCTGCAGGAGGTGCTCGCTCTTGCGGTGGGACGCCGTGATCTCGCTCCCGGCGAGGAGTCGCCGGAGATTCGAGGCCGAGGCGGCCTGGCCGGCGTGGGGCCGGAGGTCCTGGAGCCGCCCATCGAAGGGCCGGTCGGTACCGAGCGCCGCCTCGATGGTCATGGCCGCCGCCACGTCCGCTGCCTTCACGAGGTTCGCCACCCGGTCCGCGGCCAGGATGCCCACGGCCACCATCCCCTGGGTCCCGTTCACGAGCGCCAGGCCCTCTTTCGCCCGGAGGACCAAGGGCTCGAACCCTTCCGCCGCGAGGGCTTCAGCCGCCGGCACGCCTCGCCCTTCCACGAGGATCTCCCCCCGGCCGATCAGCGGGAGCGCCAGGTTCGCCAAGGGGGCCAGGTCTCCCGACGCGCCAAGAGACCCCTGCTCCGGCACCACCGGGACGAGGTCGCGGTTCAGCATGTCCACCATCCGCTCCACGATCTCCACCCGAACCCCAGAGTGGCCGAGGCCCAGGACGTGGGCCCGGAGCAGCATCATCGCGCGGGCCTCCTCGCGGGAGAGCGGCCGGCCCACGGATGTGGCGTGGGAGCGGACGATGCCGTGCTGCAGCGCTTCCACCTGCTCCGGTGCGATCCGCACGTTGGCCAGGCTGCCGAACCCGGTCGTGACGCCGTAGACGGTCTCGTTCGCCGCGACCTTGGCCTCGATCACGGCGCGAGCGGCCCGCATCCGCTCCGCGGCCCGCGCGGAGAGCTCGACCGCCGCGCCGCGAGCAACCGCCACGACGTCCTCGAGCGAGAGGGTTTCCCCAACCAGGACCGGCACGGCGGCAACGCTACGGCCAGGGCCGCGGGGGCACAACCCGACGGCTTCGTTCATGGCCGGAAGGCGCCGCCGACCGAGCTCCGGACATCGGCGTCCGTTACCGAGCACCGCTCCGGGCGCCGATACTGGCCCGGCTAGGCGAATACCCAATCATTCCCTAGGAGAGAGATCAGGGGAGTAAGCCGATCTGGCGAGCCTGCACGCGCCATCATCATCGGGGAACTCAGGAAGCGCGTCGCCTCGGAGAGAGCCGAAGCGGGCGGCTGATTCAACCTCACTCCAACCAGGGAAGGCGGACGCCTCGCTCCCTGGCGACCTCCAGGGCCTCCTCGTAGCCGGCGTCGGCGTGACGGATCACGCCGGTCCCCGGGTCCGTGGTCAGGACCCGCTCCAGCCGCTTCCCCGCCTCGTCGGTTCCGTCGGCCACCACGACCATGCCGGCGTGGATCGAGAACCCGATGCCCACGCCGCCGCCGTGGTGGACGCTCACCCAGTGGGCTCCGGCGGCCGTGTTGACCAGGGCGTTCAGGATGGGCCAGTCGGCGATGGCGTCCGAGCCATCCTTCATCGCCTCCGTCTCGCGGTACGGACTCGCCACGCTGCCCGAGTCGAGGTGATCGCGCCCGATCACGATCGGCGCCGACAGCTCGCCTTTCGCCACCATCTCGTTGAACCGAAGTCCCGCCGCGGCGCGCTCGCCGTACCCCAGCCAGCAGATCCGCGCCGGCAGGCCCTGGTAGGCCACGCGGTCCTCGGCCATCCGCAGCCATCGGTGGAGGCGCGCGTTGTGCGGGAACAGCTCGGCCACCGCGCGGTCGGTCTTGGAGATGTCCTCCGGGTCGCCGGATAGCGCGGCCCATCGGAACGGGCCCTTGCCCTCGCAGAACATCGGGCGGACGAACGCCGGCACGAACCCCGGGTAGTCGAAGGCCCGGTCGAACCCGCCGATCCTCGCTCCGGCCCGGAGGTTGTTCCCGTAGTCGAACACCACCGCGCCCCTGTCGAGGAACCCCACCATGGCCGCGCAGTGGCGGGCCATCGATTCGTGCGCGCGCTTCTGATACTCGTCGGGGTCGGACTCGCGGATCGTCGCCGCCTCCACCAATGAGAGCCCGGCAGGGATGTAGCCGCCCACCGGGTCGTGGGCGGAGGTCTGGTCGGTGACGATGTCCGGTGCGAAGCCCCGCCGGAGCAGCTCTGGCACGACCTCGGCGCAGTTGCCGAGCAGTCCGATCGAGGCTGCCTCGCCGGCCGCTCGCGCTTCCTCCGCCCACGCGAGGGCTTGGTCCACGTCGTCGGTCTCCCGGTCCACGTATCGCGTCTTGATGCGCCGCTCGATTCTTGAAGGGTCGACCTCCACGCACAGGGCGACGCCCTCGTTCATCGTCACCGCGAGAGGTTGGGCGCCGCCCATCCCGCCGAGGCCACCGGTCAGCGTGACGGTGCCTTTCAACGTCCCCCCGAACCGTTGCGCGGCCGCCTCGGCGAGCGTCTCGAACGTGCCCTGGAGGATGCCCTGGGTTCCGATGTAGATCCACGATCCCGCGGTCATCTGGCCGAACATGGTGAGCCCGGCGTGCTCAAGCTCGCGGAACGTCTCCCAGTCCGCCCACTTCGGCACCAGCATCGCGTTCGAGATGAGCACCCGGGGGGCCATGGCATGCGTCGTGAACACGCCGACCGGCTTGCCCGATTGGACGAGCAGCGTCTCGTCGCTCTCCAGGTCGCGGAGGGCGCGAACGATGGCATCGAAGCACTCCCAGTTGCGGGCGGCCTTCCCCGTTCCGCCGTACACCACGAGGTCCTGTGGACGCTCCGCCACGTCGGGGTCGAGGTTGTTCATGAGCATGCGCAGGGCCGCCTCCTGGGGCCACGCCTTGCACGTGAGCTCCGTTCCGCGGGGGGCCCTCACCTCACGAGCGACCATCGCCCTCGCCTCCTTGCCTCGCTGCCCGGATGATAGCCATCGCGCCCGCGCCTGCTCGCCGGTCGGCCGCCTCAGCCCTCGCCCGAAACACCGTTCGGGTCATTGAAGGCGAGGCAACTGCCGGATACCGTGCCGACCGAATGCGAGAGACCATCCGCGTCCTGATCGCCGACGACGAGGCCGGGATCCGCGCCGCGCTCGCCGACCTCATCGCGTCCGAGGACTCCCTGGAGCTCGTGGGGGCAGCACGCGACGCCGGCGAGGCCGTCGAGCTGGCCGGAGCGAACCGTCCCGACGTGGCCCTTCTCGACGTCCGGATGCCGGGGGGCGGCGGGCTCCGGGCCGCCCGGGGCATCCTTCGTCGCTCGCCGGAGACCCGGGTCCTCGCGCTGTCCGCGTATCAGGACCGAGGGACGGTGCTCCAGATGCTCGGCGCCGGTGCCATCGGCTACCTGGTGAAGGGCGTGGCGGCCGAGGAGATCGTGGTGGCCATCGAACGAGCAGGCCGCGGCCAGACCAGCGTGTCGTCGGAGGTCATGGCCGGCGTGGTTCGCGAACTCGCCACGCGGCTCCAACGGGAAAGGATGGGCGCGTCGCAGGTTCGCGAAAAGACCGCCCGCATCCGAAGGGCCATCGGGGGCGCGGGGCTCTCCGTCGTCTATCAGCCCATCTTCGACCTCGGCCGGCGTACCGTGGTCGGCCACGAGGCCCTGGCTCGGTTCGCCCTGCCCCCGGACCGCCCTCCCGATGACTGGTTCGCCGAGGCCGGGGAGATCGCGCTGAAGCTGGACCTCGAGCTCATGGCGATCCGCCTGGCCCTCCCCGAGCTCGTGCGCATCCCCGACGATGCCTACCTCTCGCTGAACGTGTCGCACCGGACCGCGATGTCGGCCGAATTGATCGAGGCCATCGACGCCACGCCGGTGGACCGGCTCGTCGTGGAGATCACCGAGCACGAGCAGGTGGAGGACTACGACGCCTTGATCCCGGCCCTGGACCGCCTGCGGAGCCGGGGGGGGCGGATCGCCATCGACGACGCGGGGGCCGGCTTCGCCAGCCTGCAGCACACGCTCCGCCTGTCGCCCGACATCATCAAGGTCGACATCAGCCTCACGCACCGGATCGACCAGCAGCGAGGCCAGCGGGCTCTGGCGGCGGCCCTCATCTCGTTCGCCGAGGCCATGGGGATGGAGATCGTGGCCGAGGGAATCGAGACCGAGGCCGAGCTGGACACCCTCCTCCGGCTCGGCGTGAGGTACGGCCAGGGGTTCTTCCTGGCCCGCCCGGCCCCCACCCCGTACCGAGCGGGCACTCGGGCGACGCCCTCAAGCGAGTCCAGCCCTCCGCCGATTTAGCTTCCGAGCAACCATGGATCGCATCAGGGTCCTGATCGCGGAGGACGAGGCGGCCGTCAGGGAGGCCTTGGCCGAACTCGTGTCCTCCGACCCCGACATGGACGTCGTGGGGACGGCCTGCGACGCGGATCAAGCCATCGAGATGGCCAGGTCGGAGCGACCAGACGTCGCGCTGGTCGACGTGAAGATGCCGGGCGGCGGGGGGGCGCGGGCCGCGCGGGGGATCCGCAGGGAGTCACCTCAGACCCATGTGGTGGCCTTGTCCGCGTACAACGATCGCCGCACGGTCCTGGAGATGCTCCGGGCGGGGGTGGTCGGCTACATCGTGAAGGGAACGTCGGCCGACGAGATCCTGTACACGATCCGTCGCTCCATCGTGGGCCAGGGAAGCCTCTCCGTGGAGGTCACGGCCGACGTGATCCGCGAGCTCGCCTCGCTGCTCGAGCGGTCGGAGACCCTCACGCATGAGTTCCAGGAGTTGGACCGGACGAAGAGCGAGCTGATCCAGATCCTCTCGCACGAGCTGTTCACGCCCATCACCATGATCCAGGGGTTCGCCACCACCGTCGCCGAGTACGGCGCCGACCTCAAGCCCGAAGAGTTCCGGGATCTCGCCGCCGGGGTCAACAGGGCCAGCGCGCGGATCAAACGGACCGTCGGGAACCTGGGAGCCGCCGCCCGCCTGGACCGACTGGGGTTGGAGGTACCAACCCAACCGGTGCCCGTGGGTGAGTTGCTGGAACGAGCGGCCTCCGAGTTCCCTCAGTACGAGAACCGGATCCGGCTCCCACACGGCGGGGACATGGCCAGCCACCTGTGGGCGAACCTCGACCTCGCGGTCCGGGCGGTGGTCGTGGTCCTGGAGAACGCGCTCGCCCTTTCCCCGGACACCGAGCCGGTCGATGTGGAGGTCGAGGCGAAGGAGTCCGAGGTCGAGATCGCCGTCTCCGACCGGGGGCCTGGGGTCCCGCCCGAAGAACGCGAGGTCATCTTCCAGGCGTTCACCCAGGGGGACGGCAGCACGACGCGGAGTCACGAGGGCCTGGGCATCGGGCTGTACCTGGTCCGCCTGATCATGGGGGCCCACGGCGGCCGGGTCGGCGTCATCTCCAGGAACGGCGGGGGCAGCACGTTCGTCCTGACCTTCCCGGCCTCTCCCTAGCGGACCCGTTCGCCGCGCCGGGAGTGGCCTCCTAGTTCGTGCGGCGGTCCACCGCCCAGGACGAGCCGGGCGTGCCCTTCGTGAAGGTCTTCATCTCGGTGGCGACGGCCACGGCCTGCGCGTAGTGGCTGAACTTCCGGTGCGCCGTGGTGGCGATGCCGACCGAGATGGACAGGAATGGGAACAACTGGGTGTCCCCCCGGCGGTTGACCACCTCGATGTAGCCGCGGGCGCGGTCTTCGGAGTCGTAGAGATCCGGTGCGTCGACCTCGAACCGCTCCACGATCCGCTCGGCGATCGAGGCAGCGTGGTCCGCGTGGCACAGCACCACGAAGTCATCGCCCCCGACGTGGCCGACGAAGATGTCGATCCCCCCGACGGACAGGGCCACGTCCTGGATCAGCCGAGCGCTGTGCTGGATCGCTTCGTCGCCGCGAGTGAAGCCGTAGTGGTCGTTGTAGGCCTTGAAGTGGTCGAGGTCCGCGTACAGGATGGCGAACAGGTCTTCGGACGCCACCCGCTTCTCGATCTCCTCCTCGATGCGAACGTTGCCGGGCAGCCCGGTAAGCGGCGACTGCGCGCGCATCTCCTTGGCCCGACGGAGGACGCCCCGGACCCGGGCCAACAGCTCGGGCGTGTCGAAGGGCTTGACGATGTAGTCGTCGGCTCCCACCGAGAAGCCCTCCAGCTTGTCTGCGGAGAGCCCTCGCGCCGTGAGCAGGATCACGCTCACGCTGGCGGTCCGGCTGTCCTGCCGGAGGTGGCGGGTGAGCTCGAAGCCGTCCATGTGCGGCATCATCACGTCCGCCAGGACCAGGTCCGGGCAGGCCTCCTCCACCATCTTCAGGCCCCGCTCGCCGTCGGAGGCGATCCGAACGGTGTATCCCGCCGCGCAGAGCTCGATCTCGAGGAGCCGGGCGATGAACGGATCGTCGTCGACCACCAGGATCTTCTCGCCCGACGGCGCATCGGGGGCGCCGCTGGGACGAACGGGGGCGGCCGTCCGTGTCTCGGTCTCCACCCGATGCCCATCGGCACGAGAGCGAGCCGGGTAAAGCCCAGGGTCACCCGGAGGCCCGGCGGTCGATCTCGTAGGACGATTCGGTGGCCCGTTTCGCGTAGTTCTTGAGCTCAGTTGCGATCTGGACGACCTCCGCCCGGTGCGCGAACGAGCGGGCGGCCGTGGTGGCGATCCCGATCGAGACGGAAAGCAGCGGGAAGCGCTGCCGGTTCCCTTGGCGGTCCTCCGCCTCGACGTAGCCCCGGGCCGCGTCCTCGGAGTCGTACAGGCTGGGCGCGAGGACGTCGAACCGCCGGATGACCTCCCCGGCAATCGGCGCGGCGAGCTCCGGAGCGGTGACCACCACGAAGTCGTCGCCACCGATGTGCCCCACGAACGTGGCCGGGCCGCCCACGTCCTTCGCCGCGTCCCGGACCAGACGCCCCGTCGCCCGGAGCGCATCGTCGCCCCGAACGAACCCGTACCGGTCGCTGTACGCCTTGAAGTTGTCGAGGTCCACGTACATCAGGGCGAACTCGTCGGCCCGGGCGATCCGGGCGTCGATCTCGTCCTCGATCCGGACGTTTCCTGGAAGCCCGGTGAGCGGTGACTGCGACCGCATGTACTCCGCCCGGCGGAGCACGCCCCGGATCCGCGCCAGCAGCTCGTCGTGGTCGAAGGGCTTGACGATGTAGTCGTCGGCTCCGGCCGTGAACGCTTCCAGCTTGTCCATGGAGAGCCCCCGGGCGGTGAGCATAATGATGCTGGCCGCTTCGGTCCGGGGGTCCTCACGGAGCCGCCTGGTCAGCTCCAGGCCGTCCATGTGGGGCATCATCACGTCGGCCAGCACTAGGTCGGGGCATCGTTCGAACGCCAGGCCCAGGGCCTGGACGCCGTCGGAGGCCATCCGGACGTCGTACCCGGACCGCGTGAGCTCGGCCTGAAGGAGGCGGGCGATGAACTCGTCGTCCTCGACGACGAGCACCGACTGATCGGCGGAGGGCTCGGATTCGGTCACTGGCCGGCCTCGGCGAGAGCCACTTCTCCTGTCTTCGGGACGCAGCGTCGCGAGTAAAGCACAATAGGGGTCCGGATCACCGGAACGGGGGTGGGCGCGTGCGGGTCTTCGATTCCTTTCTCGATGCCGTGGGCGACACCCCGCTGGTCCAGCTGACGAAGGTCACCCGCGGGGTGCGTCCCACCATCCTGGCCAAGCTGGAGATGCTGAACCCAGGGGGCAGCGTGAAGGACCGGATCGGGCTACGGATGGTCGAGGCCGCCGAGCGGTCGGGCCTGCTCGGCCCGGGTGGCACCATCGTCGAGCCCACCTCGGGGAACACCGGCCACGGCCTGGCCATCGCCGCGGCCATCAAGGGCTACAAGTGCATCTTCGTGATGCCGGACAAGATGAGCCAGGAGAAGGTAGCGCTGCTCCGGGCGTACGGCGCGGAGGTGGTGATCACGCCGACGGCGGTCGCGCCGGAGTCGCCGGAGTCCTACTACCGGGTGGCCGACCGGCTCACCGAGGAGATCCCCGGCGCGTTCCAGCCCAACCAATACTTCAACCAGGAGAACCCCAAGGCGCACTACGAGACCACCGGGCCCGAGATCTGGGAGCAGACCGAGGGCCGGCTGGACGTGCTCGTCGCCGGCGTGGGGACCGGTGGCACCATCACCGGGACGGCGCGCTTCTTGAAGGAGCGGAAGCCGGGCCTCATGGTCGTGGGGGCCGACCCCGAGGGATCCCTCTTCTCGGGCGACCAGCCCCGCCCGTACCTCGTGGAGGGGATCGGCGAGGATTTCTGGCCGGCGACGCTCGATCCGTCGCTCGTGGACCGGTGGGTGAAGGTGTCGGACGCGGACTCGTTCCGGACGGCCAGGGCCATCACTCGTCAAGAGGGCATCCTGGGCGGCGGCTCTTGCGGGACGGCGGTGTTCGCGGCCCTGGAGGTGGCCCGGGAGCTTGACGGGTCCACCCTGATCGTGGTGATCCTGCCCGATACCGGCCGCAACTACCTATCGAAGCTCTACTCAGACTCCTGGCTCCTCCAGTACGGGATGCTCGAGCGGCCAGAGGTGGCGCGGGTCGAGGAGGTCGTCTCGGCCAAGCACGGTGAGATCCCACCGCTCGTCACCGTCAACGCCCACGACAAGGTGCGCCAGGCCATCGACGTCCTCCAGGAGTACGGGATCTCGCAAGCCCCGGTGGTGCGGGAGCCGTCGATGGACGTGACCCAGTTCGTCGGCTCGATCCAGGAGCGGGCGCTCCTGGACCGGATCTTCCGAGACCCCGACGCCCTTCAGGCCGACGTGGCCGAGGTGATGGGCCCGCCGATCCCCATGGTCGAGTTCGACGAGCCCATTGGGGTGGCCTTCGGCGAGCTCCAGCGAGAGCCGGCGGTGCTGGTGGCCAAGACCGGCCAGGCCCTCGGGGTCCTCACCCGGAGCGACCTGCTGGAGTTCCTTGCCCACCGGCAGCGGACGCCGTAGGGACGAAGCGGACGGCGTGCGCTCGCTTGGCATCGATGTCGGCGCGAAGCGCAAGGGTCTCGACGCCGTCCTGCTGGACGAGTCCTTGGTGCCGTCGGACGCCCGGCGTCACGCAGGTCTGGAGGAGATCGCGGAACTCATCAGGCAGGTCCATCCGGACGTCGTGGCCATCGACTCCCCGCCGGCCTGGGGACGAAGTCCGGGTGGGTCGCGGCTGACCGAACGGGAGATCCGCCGGTTCGGCATCCAGTCGTTCGGGACGCCCTCGGAAACCAAGAAAGCCAGCAGCAGCTTCTACGATTGGATGCGAGCCGGCTTCGAGGTGTTCGAGGCGGCGGCTCGGGAAGGATTCGAGCGCTATGGGAGCGGCCCGGTCGCCGGAAAGGCCATCGAGGTGTTCCCACATGCGAGCGCCGTCGTCCTCGCCGGATGCCTGCCGCCCCGGAGCGTGACACGCGGCCGGGGCAAGCGCGAGTGGCGACGGGGCGTGCTCCGGGCCCAAGGGGTGGAGACCGATGACCTCCCTTCGACCGATCAGGTGGATGCGGCCCTTGCGGCGCTCACCGGCCTGTACGCGCTCGGGGGCAGGTGCTTCGCGCCTGGCGACCCGGCGGAGGGCGTGATCGTCCTACCCTCGGCAACCCTTCCCCCCCCGCCGTTCCCGCGATGCCGGCAGTCCGAGCGATCTCGACATCCCGACCAACTGGTCTTCCGCGGCTTGGCCCGATGCGGCTGCGGCCATCCCGATTGCATGGCCTCGACCTCGAGGGAGTTCGCGCCGGGCCACGATTCGAAGCGGAAGTCGGTGCTGTGGTCCCTGGCCCGCTCGGGCCAGGATGCCGTCGATGAGCTCAGGAGGCGAGGATGGGAGGTTCCTCCGGAGATGCGATGAGGTTCGAGACCAGGGCCGTCCATGCCGGGCAGGAGCCCGAGCCGGCGTTCGGCGCGGTGAACGTCCCGATCTACCAGACGTCCACGTACGCGCAGCCGGAGGTGGGCAAGCCGAAGCGGTACGACTACGCCCGGACCGGCAACCCCACGCGCGAGGCCCTCCAGACCGTGCTCGCCTCGCTCGAGGGAGGAAGGCACGGGCTCTGCTTCGCCTCGGGCATGGCCGCCGAGGCCACGTTGCTCCTCACCCTCCGTCCGGGCGACCACGTGCTCCTGGCGGACGACGTCTACGGCGGGACCTACCGGCTGCTCGCCAGGGTGCTGGATGGTTGGGGCGTGGTGTTCGACACCGTGGACATGACCGATCTCGATGCGCTACGGAACGCGGTTCGGGACGTGACGAAGGTTGTGTGGGTCGAGTCGCCCACGAACCCGCTCCTCAAGGTGATCGACATCGCCGCCGCGGCGGAGATCGCGCACGACGCCGGCGCGATATGCGTCGTCGACAACACGTTCGCCACACCGTACCTCCAGCGGCCGCTGGAGCTGGGTGCGGACGTCGTCGTTCACTCGGTGACGAAGTATCTGGGTGGGCACTCCGACCTGGTGGGTGGGGCCGTGGTCTTGAACGACGACGCGCTCGCCGAGCGGCTCGCCTTCCTCCAGAACGCGGTGGGCGCTGTGCCGGGCCCCATGGACTCCTACCTCGCACTTCGTGGCGTGAAGACCCTGGCCGTGCGGATGGAGGCGCACTGCCGCGGGGCGAAGCGAGTCGCCGAGTACCTGTCGCAACACGCCAAGGTGACGCGGGTGCACTTCCCGGGGATCCCCGACCACCCGGGGTTCGAGGTTGCCGCGCGCCAGATGAGGGACTTCGGCGGGATGGTGTCGTTCGAGGTCGGCTCCAAGGAGGAGGCGGTCCGGCTGGCCCAACGAACGAACCTGTTCTTCCTTGCCGAGTCGCTGGGCGGCGTGGAGTCGCTGATCGAAGTGCCGGCGCCCATGACCCACGCCAGCGTGGCCGGCTCGCCGCTCGCGGTCCCCGACACCCTGGTCCGCCTGTCCGTGGGCATCGAGCACCCGGACGACCTGATCGCCGATCTGGAACA
>JBOGVG010000258.1:0-3218 GCA_050692435.1 Actinomycetota bacterium | reverse complement strand
GACGTCGACGGCGTGGCGGAACGCCTCCGACTCGAAGCGGCCGCGATCGTCGATGAACTTCATGAGGTTGAGCGATGCGAGATTGCAGGCCGAATCGTCGAGGTGCATGTACTCGCTGCACGGGTTCGACGCGTTGATCCGGCCCGACGCCGGGCACGTGTGCCAATCGTTGATCGTCGTGTCGTACTGCATGCCGGGGTCGGCGCACTCCCAGGCGGCCTCGGCGATCTCGCGCATGAGGTCGCGAGCGCGCAGGACCTTGAGCGGCTCGCCGGTGATGACTGCCTTGAGCGCCCAGTCGCGATCCTCGACCGTGGCGCGCATGAACTCGTCGGTCGCGCGGACCGAGTTGTTCGCGTTCTGATACTGGATCGAGTACGCGTCGCGGCCGTCGAGGTCCATGTCGAACCCGCCGTCGCGCAGCACGCGCGCCTTCCGTTCCTCGAGCGCCTTGCACCAGATGAAGTCCCGGACGTCCGGGTGATCGACGTTCAGGACGACCATCTTGGCGGCGCGGCGGGTCTTGCCGCCGGACTTGATGGTGCCGGCGCTCGCGTCCGCCCCTCGCATGAACGAGACGGGGCCGGAGGCCGTGCCGCCGCCCGCCAGAGCCTCCTTGGACGACCGGATCTTCGACAGGTTGACGCCCGAGCCTGACCCGCCCTTGAAGATGGTCCCCTCCTCCACGTACCAGTTGAGGATCGAGGACATCTGGTCGTCCACCGACAGGATGTAACACGCGGCCGCCTGGGCCGGAACGCCCCCGACCCCCAAGTTGAACCACACGGGCGAGTTGAACGCGGCCTTCTGGGTGACGAGCAGGTGGGTGAGCTCGTCGCCGAAGACCTGGGCGTCCTTCTCAGTGGCGAAGTAGCCGTCCTTCCCGCCCCATCCCCGGATGGTGTCGACCACCCGGCCGACGAGCTGGCGGACGCTCGACTCGCGCTGGGGCGTTCCGAGGGGGCCGCGGAAGTACTTCTGGGCAACGATGTTCGTCGCGTTCTGCGACCAGCTCCTGGGGAACTCCACGTCCCGCTGCTCGAAGGCGTTGCCGCCCTCCTTGAAGTTGGGGATGACGGCGTCGCGGATCTCCCACTCGATCTCGTCGAACGGGTGCCCGCCCTCCGTGGTGAAGTACCGCTTGAACGTGAGGCCCTCTCGGACGACCTCGACGTCTCCCTCTTTCGTCGCCACCGCAACGCCCCTTTCCGTCACCCGGGGAAGAAGTGGGTCATCGAAATTACAACCCCGTGATTCTGCACCCGGCGCCACAGACAGTCAAGAGGTTCCGGTGGAACATCTAGTGGCTCACCGGTCCCTTGACCACTACATGTAGTAGTCTACCGGTCCCGTGGCTTCGCGGGCGCCTTCTTCTGGAGGGTCCCGACCTCCCGCTCGAAGTCGGTGATCTCCTGGAAGTCCCTGTACACGCTGGCAAAGCGCACGTACGCGACCTGGTCCAGCCTGGCCAGCTGGGACAGGACCTCCAGCCCGACCTGCTGGGACGTGACATCGGGCCCCCGGCGGCGGAGGCGCTCCTCCACCCGGTCGGCGAGCTCGGCCACCTTCTCCTCCGTCACGGGCCGGTTCACGATGGCCTTGCCGATGCCGGCCATGACCTTCTCCCGAAGATAAGGCTCTCTCGAGCCGTGCCGCTTCATGACGACGAGGCCGACATCCTCGATCCGCTCGAAGGTGGTGAACCGCCGGCCACACGACAGGCACTCCCGCCGGCGCCGGATGGCCCCACCCTGCTCGGCGGGTCGCGAGTCCACGACCTTGTCCTCTCGGTGGCCGCACCACGGACAGCGCATCTCGCATCACCACAACATCTGGTAGGTGGGCGGAAGCTACCCGCCAACATGTGGCGACGTCAAGGATCTCGGTCCGCCGCGGCCCTGACTCGGCGACCGTGCCCCCTCAGGCGCCGGCCGGGATGACCAGCGCCTGGCCGGGGACGAGCGCCCCCGGATCCACCCCGTTGGCCTGCTGGATGGCGTCCACCAGTGGTCTGGGGTCGCCGTCACGGAGCCGGGCCGCGATCGACCACAACGTGTCGCCGGGCTGGACCACGTACGTGCCCCCGGCCGCCTTGGACCCGTCCGGGGCCAGGGCGTGGCCCACGGGACCGACCCCGAGCGCCAGGACCCCCGCCGCCAGGGCGGTCGCCCCCAGGCGCCGGTAGCGAACACCCGTTCGACTCACGGCCCGAATCCTATCGAACGAGTGTTCGAAGTCAAGGCCTCTGACCCGAACATATGTTTGAACCTCTCCCGATCCCGTGCTAGCGTCCGAAGGTACGAGGAGGGTCTGACATGGCCGAGCCGGACGACCTGACGCCCAGGCAGCGACGGATCCTGGACTTCATCGCCCAGACGGTCCGCGACCGAGGCTATCCCCCCACCGTGCGGGAGATCGGGGACGCCGTGGGCCTCACGTCCTCATCCAGCGTGCACAGCCAGTTGGCAAACCTGCAGCGGAAGGGCATGCTTCGCAAGGACCCCACCAAGCCCCGGGCCATCGGGCTGGCCGACGACCACGACCGGCCGCAAGGCGTGGTGATCCCCATCCTCGGCCGGATCGCGGCCGGCGCGCCCGTCCTGGCCACGGAGAACGTGGAGGAGTACCTGACCGTCCCCATCGGGTTCGCCCAAGGGGTCGACCACTTCGGGCTCCGGGTCACCGGCGAGTCCATGACCGGCGCCGGCATCCTGGATGGCGACGTCGTCGTGGTCCGTCGCCAGGACAGCGCCGCGAACGGGGACATCGTGGCCGCCCTGCTGCCCGGCCCCGCCGAGGACGAGGCCACCGTCAAGCGCCTCCGCCGCCAGGGCGGGCGCCTATCGCTGGTCCCGGAGAACCCCGCGTTCTCGCCGATCGAGATGACCGACGGGCGCATCCTGGGCAAGGTGGTCGCGGTCCTGCGGAAGCTCTAGGCTTCAGCCAGAGCGGAGCGCGAAGGGACCGGCGATGTCCGATACGGCGCTGGAACGTCAGATCCGTTCACAGCCGCAGGAGCTCGAACGCCTTGCCGCCCAGGATTTGGAGCACGAGGCGGTCGAGCGGCTGGCCCAGTGTCACCGCATCTGGTTGGTGGGAACCGGCACGAGCCTCCACGCGGCGGAGCTCGGAGCGGCCATGCTCCACGAGGCCGGCCGCGCCGCCCAGGCCGCCCCGTCGATGCACTTCATGAACTGGGCGCCCCCCGTCGATCACCG
>JBOGVG010000257.1:0-6398 GCA_050692435.1 Actinomycetota bacterium | reverse complement strand
GGCCCCGGGACCTGAGGTCCCGGGGCCCGTCTCCATTCTTGGCCGTGCGAGAATCGGCTGCCGTGGTCGCGACGGGTCTCTCGCTGAAGCTCGAGGAGCTGCACCGATGGTTCGAAGACCCCGGTGGCGTCGTGGTCGCCTACTCGGGCGGGACGGACTCCACGCTCGTCGCGGCGGTCGCCGGCCGGGTCCTGGGCGACCGGGCCCTGGCCGTGACGGCGGCCTCGCCCTCGCTCCCACCCGGCGAGCTGGGGGGGGCCCGGCGGGTGGCTGCGGCGCTCGGCATCCGGCACCGCACGGTGCGCACCCACGAGACGGACAAGCCCGAGTACCTGGCGAACGGCACCGACCGCTGTTACCACTGCAAGGCCGAGCTGTACGACGTGCTTGCCCGGATCGCCGTCGAGGAGCGGCTCCCGGTCGTGGTGTCGGGCGCGAACCTCGACGACCTCGGCGACTTCCGTCCGGGCCTTCGGGCGGCCGCCGAGCTGGGGGTTCGGCACCCTCTGGTCGAGGTGGGATTCGCCAAGTCGGACGTCCGGGAGGCCGCCCGCGAGCTGGGCATCCCCACATGGGACAAGCCCGCCTCGGCGTGCCTTTCGTCGAGGATCGCGTTCGGGGTGATGATCACGTTGGACGAGCTATCGAAGGTGGGCCGGGCCGAGCGCCTCCTGAAGGACCTGGGCTTCCGGCAGTGCCGGGTCCGGGTCCACGGCGACCTGGCCAGGGTGGAGGTGGAGTTGCCCGATCTCCCCCGCCTGGCCGAGCCGGGCGTTCGGGACCGCGTGGTGGAGGGCCTCCGGTCGCTGGGGTATCGCTACGTCACCCTCGACCTGGAGGGGTTCCGGTCGCGCAGCATGCCCCCCGAGGAGGGGGCGTGACCAAGGCCCGGTTCCACCTGACGTTTCCCGAGCACCTCGTGAACGAGCCGGTCATCCATCGGGTGGGGAAGGACTTCGACCTCGTCACGAACATCCGGCGGGCCAACATCGAGGAGCGCCATGCCTGGGTGATCCTGGAGGTCGACGGGACCGATCAGGCCATCGCGAACGCTCTCGGGTGGCTGGCCGATCAGGGCGTGCACGTGGACCGGATCCAGGAATCCTGATGCACGAGGAGCGGATCCGGATCCGGTGGCGGGACATCGACGCCTACGGGCACGTGAACAACGCCGTGTACCTGAACTTCCTGGAGGAGGCCCGGGACGCCTGGGCGCACAAGGTGCTCGGCCCGGTCACGGACACGTGGGACTTCGTCCTGGCCCGGGTGGCCATCGACTTCCGGTCCGAGCTCACGCAGGATGACGGCGAGGTGGTCGTGCGGTGCCGGCTGGACTCCATCGGTCGGGCGAGCGTTCGGACCCATGAGGAGATCGTCAAGCGAGACGGGACCGTATCGGCCGAGGCCGAGTCGGTCATCGTGGCCCGTGACCCGGCGACCGGCACGTCCCGGCCGCTCACCGACGAGGAGCGGACGGCGCTGGAACAGGAGCTGGGAACGCTCAACGGGTGAACCCGGCGGCCTCTAGCCCGCCGTCTTCACGCCGATGACCCGGCGACCGTGGACGAAGTCTCACGCCGTTCGTGGCCAGCGCGACGGCAGGCCCTGCCTGCGCGAGCGACAGAAAGACGAGCGCCACGGGCACCGCGCCGCTCCGGCCGCGACGATGCCGTCCCTGCCTCCTCGGCGGTCGCGCCGGGAACCTTGAGCCGGCTCGTTCGCTCCAGATGGCCGGTGGGGCCGTGAACGTGCGGTACCCTGCCGAATGTGCTCGGGGAGCAGGATGCCGTGGTGCTCGAGATTAGGCCGTGGGACGTCCACGGGGTCAACTTCGAGGACGTGACGGTGGTCTATCCCGACCGGCAAGTGGAGACCGCCAGGCTGGGACGGGAGAGCATCCCCGCCGGTCTCGAGCCAGGAGAACACGTGCTGGTCACGAAGGCCGTGAACGTGATCGTGTCCATCCGGAGGCCCTGACGTTCGCCTGGACCTACATCGACGGGACGGGCCAGGAGGTCGGCGGGTCACACGACTTCGCCGACACCGAATCGGCCGAGGAGTGGCTGAGCACGGCGTGGCGAGACCTCTACGAGAGCGGCGTGGAGGAGGTCGCGCTGCACGACCGGGACCGGGGCCGCCGGATGTACCGGATGGGCCTGGGCCAAGAGTAGGGTCGGGCAGCGGCAGGCGCGCTCGCCTTGCTCCCGGAGTGCCCTACTTCTTGGGGCCCTCCGAACGGATCTTCTCCACCCCGGTCAGTGCCTCGCGGAGATCCTTCAACCAGTCTTCCTGCTTGTCGGCCACCAGCCGCACACACCACGCCAGGGCGTGGCTGCGGGAGCGGGCCACCCCCGCGTCGACCAGGGTGTCCAGCACCAGGCGCTCCCGCATGCGCAGCCGGGTCATGGCGGGCACGCTCACCGTGGTGAACAGGGTGCGGAGATCACCGCACTCCGCGCCCCACGACACCCGCCTACCGAACCGCTGTTGGGCCTCATCGGCGATCCGCATCCGCAGCCCCCGGGTGTCCTCCCGGAACCCGTCGATCCGTGCGGTTCGGGCCGCGCCGACGGCCTCAGCCGCGGCATCCTTGGGGAGTTCGGGGTCGGCCAGGGTCCCCACCACGAGGATCTCCTCGCGGTCGGCGGTGACGTGGGGAGCTCCGGCGAACCAATCCGCAGGGAGGCGTCCGGCGAACCAGCCGGCCAGTTCCTGCTCAGAGACGTTCCACGACTTGTCCATGAGTAGAAGATTACACGATTACACGTAATCGTCAAAGCGCCGGCGGAGGCGCTGCCCGTGAAGTCGTGAAGTCGTGAAGTCGCGAAGTCGCGAAGTCGCGAAGTCGCCGGGCTATCCAAGTTCGGGGCTATCCAAGATAGGACGCGGGATCCTCGGCGAAGTCCTCCATGCAACCCTTGGAGCAGAAGTAGTACGTCGTGCCCTGGTGGTCGTACCTCCACTCCGCAGTGGCCGGATCCACCTCCATGCCGCAGACCGGGTCGATCTCCATGCCTCAGCCCCCCGGGGTCTCGGGACGAGGGCAAGGATACGCTCGACCTCTGTATAGCGAGGAGCGAGACTGACGGGCGGGATGCGAAGCACCGAGCTGGAGGTCGATACGGCCGGGCGGAGGGTCGTCGACATCACGCCTCGGGTCCGAAGCTTCGTGGGGAAGGGAGACGAGAGCGGGATCGTCCACGTGTTCCTGCCGCATGCCACTGCGGGGCTCGCGCTCATGGAGACGGACTCGGGCTCGGAGCAGGACCTGGAGGAGCTGCTCGATCGGTTGCTTCCCAGGGTCGCCGGCTATGCCCACCGCCACGGCGCCACGGGACACGGAGGCGATCACCTGCTCCCGGTGCTCGTGGCTCCATCGCTCGTCCTGCCGGTCGAGGACGGGGAGCTGGTCCTTGGGGCATGGCAGAGCATCGTCGTCGTCGACCCGAACCGCGACAATGACCGTCGCCGCGTACGTATCTCCGTGGTGGCGGGGTAGCTACAAGTACTGGCCGGGAGACCGCTCCTGCCCGTCGGTCGGGGAGGCCACGGCCTGGACGTCGCGCTCCCGAAGCAGCAGGTACTCCTCCCCGTTCAGCTCAACCTCCAACCCGGCCTGGGGCAGGAACAGAACGCGGTCGCCGGTCTTCACTCCCCGCACGTCCGGGCCGACCAGCTCAACCTCCGACCACATGCAGCGCTTCGGCGCGGGGATCGCGGTCGCCGGGATCACCAGCCCGCCCCTCGACTTGCGTTCGCCGTCCTCCGGGTTCCTGACCACGATGCGGTCGCCGGTCAGACGAACCTCCTCTCGCGGCATGCGCTTGCGGCGGGTACTCGAGGCGGCCGGGACGGAGCGAGGCATGTCGAAACCGATTCTACGTGCGACGGCTTCGGTAGGATGCCTCGGCGATGAAGGCGAAGGATCTCCTCGACCGAGCGGTGAAGACCCTCAAGGGGTCGTCGGCCATCGACCACTGGCAGAAGGACCGCGAGGAGATCGAGTCCGAGGACCTCCTGATGCACGCCATGGGGGTCGAGGACCTCGACCCCGCGGCCGAGGTCCCTCCCGCCGCCTCGCGCCGGTTCGAGCGAATGGTCGCGCGCCGGGCCACCGGGGAACCCGTACAGCTGATCACGGGATACGCGGAGTTCCTCGGCCTCCAGCTCATCTCCAAGCCCGGCGTGTTCGTCCCGAGGGACTCCACGGAATTCCTTGCGCAGCAAGCCGTTCGGCGGCTCCGCGGACGCAGGCGCGCGATCGCGGTGGATCTGGCCACCGGTGGCGGGACCGTGGCCCTGGCCCTGGCCAACGAGACGAAGGGGGTCCGGGTCTTCGGCACCGACCTGTCGGGAGCGGCGGTCCGCGTGGCCAGGAAGAACGCCGAGCGCCTGAGGCTGCGGGCGACCTTCGCGACCGGCGACCTGTTCGGCGGCCTGCCGTCCGAACTCAAGGGCAGGGTGGACGTCATCACCCTGCACCCGCCCTACGTGGCCCGGCGCGAGCTCCGGGACCTGCCCCGGGAGATCCTAGGCTTCGAACCCCGTCACACCCTCACCGACGACAGCCCGGACGGCCTGGGCCTGGTGCAACGGGCCGCCACCGAATCGCGTGAGTGGCTGAGGAGGGGCGGGTGGCTCCTGGTGGAGGTGAGCCCCGACCGGGCCCGGTCCGTGGCCGCGGTGTTCCGGCGAAACGGTTTTCGGGACGTTCGCAGCACCGCGGGTGGCGAGCTGAAGGTGACCCGGGTCGTGGTAGGGCGGCGGTGAGCGCCGCGATCGCGCCGTACGGATCCTGGCGCTCCCCGATCTCCGCGGAGCTCGTGGCCAAGGCCGGCGTGTGGCTCTACGAGCCCTTGGCGGAGGCCGACGGCGTCTACTGGGTCGAGCTCCGGCCCGACGAGGGCGGCCGAAACGTTGTCGTGCGGGGCGATCCGTTCGGGTCGCCAGTGGACGTGACGCCGCCGGGGTTCGACGTGCGGACCAAGGTGCACGAGTACGGCGGGGGAGCGTACCTGGCACGACGGCGTCGTGTTCTTCTCGAACTTCGAGGACCAGCGGCTGTACCGACACGAGCCGGGTGGCGAGCCCCGGCCCATCACCCGCGAGCCGCCGGAGCCGGGCTCGATCCGGTACGCGGACGGCCGGATCACTCCGGACGGCCGGCTCATCGTGTGCGTGCGTGAGCGGCGCGAGGGCCGCGAGACGTGGAACGAGCTCGTCACCCTCCCTGCGGACGGGTCGTCAGAACCCCGGACGGTGGCGTCGGGCCGGGACTTCTACGCGTTCCCCCGCATCTCCCCCGACGGTCGTCGCGTCGCGTGGACCTGCTGGGACAACCCGAACATGCCGTGGGACGACACGGAGCTTCGGACGGCCGACCTGGCCGAGGACGGGACGTTCGAAGGGGATCGGCTGGTGGCCGGGGGGCCCGGCGAGTCGATCTTCCAGCCCGAGTGGAGCCCGGACGGCACGCTGTACTTCATCTCCGACCGGACGGGCTGGTGGAACCTCTACCGGCGGGAAGATGGGGAGGACCGCAACCTCGCCCCCATGGCCGCCGAGTTCGCCGTACCCATGTGGGAGTTCGGGTACTCGACGTACGCCATCCTGTCCGACGGGCGGATCGCCTGCCTGTACCGCCAGAGTGGCGTCCACCACCTGGCCATGCTCGACCCGAACGGTGGGGAGCTGTTGGATCTCGACCTCCCCTATACATGTTACGACCCGTACGTGCGGGCCTGGGGGATGCAGGTCGCGTTCGTGGGTGGGGGGCCGGCCCTCCCCAACCAGGTCGTGGTCCTCGACTTCACCACCCGAGAAGTGGAGATCCTGCGGGAGAGCGAACGAACCTCGGTCGACCCGGCCTTCTTCTCCGTGCCAGAGCCCATCGAGTTCCCCACGGACGGCGGTCTGGAGGCTCACGCGTACTACTACCCGCCCACCAACCCCGACTTCTCGGCCTCCCAGGGAGACCTGCCTCCACTCGTCGTGCACGTCCACGGAGGTCCGACATCCGAGTCCACGCCCCGGTTCGAGCTGGAGACGCAGTTCTGGACCAGCCGGGGCTTCGCGCTCGTCCACGTGAACTACGGCGGAAGCACCGGGTACGGTCGTGAGTACCGCGAGCGACTGTACGGGCAGTGGGGGGTCGTCGACGTCCATGACTCCGTGAACGCCGCCCGGTACCTGGTGGACCGGGGCGACGCCGACCCCAAGCGGCTCATCATCAGGGGTGGGAGCGCCGGCGGGTACACCACGGTCTGCGCGCTGACTTGGCACGATGAGTTCGCCACTGGCGCGAGCTACTTCGGGCTGGTGGACCTGGAGCCCTTCGCCACGTTCACCCACAAGTTCGAGCTCAAGTACACGCACAACCTGGTCGGCCCGTGGCCGGA
>JBOGVG010000256.1:0-10559 GCA_050692435.1 Actinomycetota bacterium | reverse complement strand
GCTCCGGCACCCCCGTGTTCGGCGACGCGCTGTACGCCGGCGCGTCGACCGAGGGCGCCGTCGCGGAGGCGGTCGGCGCCTCGCTCGGCTGCGGCGTCCCGACCGCGGTGGCCGACCTGCACGAGGGCGAGACCGTGCTCGACCTCGGCTCGGGCGCCGGCGCCGACGTCCTCATCTCCGCCCGCCGCGTCGGCCCGACCGGCCGCGCGATCGGACTCGACATGACCGACGAGATGCTCGAGCTGGCCCGGCGAAACGCGGCGGAAGCGGGCATCGCCAACGTCGAGTTCGTCAAGGGCTACATCGAGGACGTGCCGCTCCCCGATGGCAGCGTAGACGTGATCATCTCCAACTGCGTGATCAACCTGTCCGCCGACAAGCCCCGAGTGTTCGCCGAGATGGGCCGGGTCCTCCGGCCCGGCGGCCGGATCGGGGTCAGCGACGTCGTGGCCTCGGACGACCTCACTCCCGTCGATCGAGCAGAACGCGGCAGCCACGTCGGCTGCATCGCGGGAGCGCTCTCGTTCGCCGAGTACGAGGCGGAGCTGGTGCGCGCCGGGTTCGTGGATGTCGGCGTGAGGTCAACGCACCAGGTGGCCGACGGCCTGTTCGGCGCCATCGTCCGCGCCACGAAGCCTTTCACCGGGCGTTCATGATGCGGACGCCGCCGAGTACCGCCGGCCCCGTATGGTTCGTCCGGTGGGAGCCATGGTGAATGACGTGCCCGAGGTCCTGTTCGTGTGCGTGCACAACGCGGGGCGGAGCCAGATGGCCGCGGCCCTCCTCGACCACCACGCCAGCGGAAACGTCCATGTGCGCTCGGCGGGGAGCACGCCCGCCGACGAGATCAACCCGGCTGTCGTGGAGGCCATGGCCGAGGTCGGCCTGGACCTGTCGAAGGAGTTCCCCAAACCCCTCACCAACGAGGCCGTCCAGGGGGCTGACGTGGTCGTCACCATGGGCTGTGGCGACGCCTGCCCGATCTATCCGGGCAAGCGGTACCTCGATTGGGACCTCACCGACCCGGCCGGCAAGACGGTCGAGGAAGTCCGGCCCATCCGGGACGAGATCGACCGGCGGGTCCGCGGGCTCCTCGCCGAGCTCGTCCCTGCCCAGGCCTAGCCGCGACCTCGCTCGAACCGCGGTCCTCGGGTAGCCTTCCCATCCGGACATGGGGCGGCTCTTCGGCACCGACGGGGTGCGGGGCGTCTTCGGACGCGACCTCACCACCGATCTCGCATACGGTCTCGGCCGGGCGGCGGTCATCGTGCTTCGCCGGCACGAGCCCCAGCGAATCACCATGGTGGTGGGGCGGGACACTCGCGCGTCGGGGAAGCCCCTGGAGCAGGCCCTGGTGGAAGGAATGCGGGCCGCGGGCGCCGACGCCATCCTGGTGGGCGTCCAGCCCACTCCCGCGGTAGCGTTCCTCACGACGGACCTGGAGGCCACGGCCGGCGCGGTCATCTCGGCCTCCCACAACCCCGCCCAGGACAACGGCATCAAGTTCTTCGGTTCCTCGGGCTACAAGCTCCCCGACGACGTCGAGGACGAGATCGAAGCCGAGTACCGAGATGGGGACGAGGGCGCCAGCGCCGAGCCCGGCCGGGCCGTCCCGCTGCCCAGCGCGACTGAGCGGTACCTGGAGCACGTGGCCGAGGCTGCCGAGGCGCCGCTCACCGGGATGAAGGTCGTGGTGGACTGCGCGAACGGCGCCGCGTTCCGCGATGCCCCCGAGGTCCTTCGGCGCCTGGGGGCCGAGGTGCTGCCCATCTTCGACCAGCCCGACGGGACGAACATCAACGCGGGCTGCGGGGCGCTCCATCCCGAGGTCGTAGCGGCCGCCACGAAGGAGGCGGGCGCCTACGCCGGCATCGCCCACGACGGCGACGCCGACCGGGCGTTGTTCGCCGATGCTGATGGGATCGTGATCGACGGCGACCAGGTCCTGGCGGCAAGCGCCGTCGCGCTGAAGGAGCAAGGGCGCCTCGAGGGGAACACCGTGGTCACCACGGTCATGGCCAACCTCGGGTTCCACCGGGCCATGGAGGCCATCGGCATCGACGTGGTGACCGCGGGCGTGGGAGACCGGTACGTGCTGGAGGAGATGCTCCGCACCGGCGCCGTCCTGGGGGGGGAGCAGTCCGGGCACCTGATCTTCCGGCAGCACGCCACGACCGGCGACGGCCTGCTCACCGCGGTGCGGTTCCTGTCCCTCGCCGCCAGGCGTGGCTCAACCGTCGCCGAGCTGGCCTCGGTGATGCGGCGGTTCCCCCAGATCGTTCGGAACGTTCCGGTGGCCCACAAGGAACGGCTGGACGGGGCCGGGGACGTGTGGGAGGCGGTGCGAGCCGCGGAGTCCGAGCTCGACGGCTCGGGCCGGGTGCTGGTGCGGGCGTCGGGCACGGAGCCGCTGGTCAGGGTGATGGTGGAAGCCGCATCTGAGGACCAGGCCCGAAGGCACGCCGACGCGCTTGCGAAACGCGTGCGGTCGGCCCTCGGCTGACGCGCTCGGCTGAAGCGCTCGGCTGAGGGCCTGTTCCTCTGGGGTCGGAGCCGTGACCACTGCTACCCTGTGGGCCCCATGTGCGGCATCGTGGGCTACGTGGGGCCCGACGAGGCCCTCCCCATCATCATCGAGGGCCTCCGGCGCCTCGAATACCGCGGCTACGACTCGGCCGGCGTCGCGCTGGTCGACGGGGGGCTCACCGTCGTGAAGCGGGCCGGAAAGCTCGACCAGCTGGTCCGGGCCTTGGAGGCGGACCGGTCGCCGTCGGGCACCGTGGGGATTGGCCACACGAGGTGGGCCACCCACGGCGAGCCGAGCGACCGCAACGCCCACCCTCACCTGGACTGCCGGGGCCGGATCGCCGTCATCCACAACGGCATCATCGAGAACTTCGCCGCCCTCCGGGCCGGCCTGGAGAAGCGGGGCCATACCCTCGTCTCCGACACCGATACCGAGTGCATCGCGCACCTCCTCGAGGAGCGCAGCGAGGGCGACCTGGCCGCCGCGGTGCGGGCCATGGTGAGCGAGCTCGAGGGTGCCTACGCCATCGTCGTCCTGTCCCTCGACCAGCCCGACGTCGTGGTCGGGGCGAAGGTGTCGTCCCCCCTCGTCGTGGGCCTCGGCGAAGGCGAGAGCATCCTGGCCTCGGACATCCCGGCAGTGCTTTCCAGGACGCGGACCGTCGTGCCCGTCGAGGAGGGCCAGGTTGTGGAGGTCCGTGCGGGCCGTGTGATCGTCACCGACTTCGAGGGGAACGCCGTCGAGCCCACGCCGATGGAGGTCGACTGGGACGTGGCCCGGGCCCAGAAGGGCGGGTTCGACGACTTCATGCTGAAGGAGATCCACGAGCAGCCGGCCGCCATCCGCGACACCCTGGTCGGACGGGTGAACTCGAACGGGTTGCTCGCCCTCGACGAGCTGCACGTCGACGCGGACGTGCTGCGTGAGGTGAACAAGGTCTTCGTGGTGGCGTGCGGGACCGCGTTCCACGCCGGCCTGGTGGCGAAGTACGCCATCGAGCACTGGACCCGGGTGCCGGTGGAGATCGAGATCGCGTCGGAGTTCCGGTATCGGGATCCGGTCCTCGGGCCCGACACGCTGACACTGGCCGTCTCGCAGTCGGGCGAGACCATCGACACGCTGGAGGCCGCGCGCCATGCCTCCCACCAGGGCTCGAACGTGATCGCCGTGACGAACACCGTTGGGTCATCGCTCGCTCGAGAGGCCGATGCCGTCCTGTACACGCATGCGGGACCCGAGATCGGCGTCGCGGCGACGAAGACGTTCGTCACGCAGATGGCCGCGCTGCACCTCACCGCGCTGTACCTGGCCCAGGTGCGCGGCGCGATGTTCCCCGAGGAGATCGCGGAGGTCGTCGAGCGCATCCACGAGCTGCCCGGGCAGGTGGAGCGGACGCTCGCTCTCGACGCCGAGGTCCGGGAGCTGGCCGAGCGGTACCACAAGGCCCGCGACTTCCTGTTCATCGGCCGCCACGTGGGCTACCCGGCCGCGATGGAAGGTGCGCTGAAGCTGAAAGAGATCTCCTACATCCACGCGGAGGGGTGCCCGGCCGGGGAGCTCAAGCACGGATCGATCGCGCTGGTCGAGCCGGGCGTCCCCGTGGTGGCGGTGGCCACCGAGTGCCACGTGTATCCGAAGATGCTGTCGAACATCCAGGAGGTCCGGGCCCGCGGGGCGGACGTGATCGCCGTGGCGACCGAAGGCGACCGGGAGATCGGCGAGCTCGCGCGGCACGTGCTGTTCGTGCCGCGCACACCGGAGCTGCTGGCGCCGGTGGTGGTGACCGTGCCCCTCCAGCTCCTCGCGTACCACATCGCCAAGCTCAGGGGATGCGACGTGGACCAGCCCCGGAACCTCGCCAAGTCCGTCACCGTGGAGTAGACAATGCCGGCGGGCCGCCCGCCCGAACCCGGGCTACCCTAATGCCCGTGGACATCGTGGGGCTCGGCGTCGACATGTGCGAGATCGATCGCATGGAGCGCGCCTTGGCCCGCCATCCGACCATGCGAGAACGGGTCTTCACGCCCGAGGAGCGGGCTTACTGCGACTCCAAGGCCCGCCCGGCCGAGTCCTACGCGGCCCGGTTCGCCACCCGCGAAGCCGTGATCAAGGCGCTCGGTGGCTACCGGGGCAAGCGGTGGCAGGACATCAGCGTCAGCCGGCACCCGAGCGGCGCCCCGTCCGTCGTCCTGGCCGGGAACGCGAAGCTCCGGGCGGATGGGCTGCGCATCTCCCGGGTCCTGATCAGCTTCACCCACGAGCACGCCACCGCCGTGGCCATCGCCGTGGCGGTGAGCGAGTGAGGCCCGTCCTCACGCCGGCCGAGGCCGGTGCGCTGGACCGGGAGAGCCAGGCCCGCGGCATCAGGGCCGAAACCCTCATGGAGAACGCCGGACGGGAGGTGGCTCGGGCCGCCGCAGCGGTGGCCGGGGGCCTGTACGGGCGGCGTGCGGTGGTGGTGTGCGGCAAGGGGAACAACGGGGGAGACGGCCTGGTCGCCGCCCGACACCTGGCTCGGAGGGGCATGCGCGTCACCGTGATCCTCCTGGAGGTCCCCCACGATCTGCGGGAGCCGGCGGCCACGAACTTCCGCCGCCTGTCTGAAGCGGACGTCCGGGTCCGTCCGTTCTCACCCGGCGCGCTGGAGCGCGAGCTCGCCCGGGGCGATGTGGCCGTCGACGCCATCTTCGGCACCGGCTTCCGAGGGTTCCCCGAGGACGAATGGGGGGACGCCATCCGGACCCTGAACGACGGCGGTGTGCCGGTGGTGGCCGTGGACATCCCCTCGGGCGTGAACGGCGAGACCGGCGCGGTGGAGGGCGACGCCGTGCGGGCCGATGTGACCGTCGCATTCGGGGCGGCGAAATGCGGGGTGGTGCTCCTCCCCGGCGCCGAGTACGCGGGGCTGGTGGAGGTGGTCGACATCGGGTTCCCACCCGATCTCGTGAAGGCCGACCTGTCGCTGACCGAGGGAGAGGACGTCTCCGCCATGTTGCCGGAGCGAGCGCCCGACACGCACAAGCGGGCGGCCGGTGTCGCGGTCGTGGTCGGCGGGTCGCGCCGCATGACCGGAGCCGTGTGCCTGGCGGCCGAGGCCGCCTACCGGGTCGGTGCCGGGCTGGTCGTCGTGGCAGTCCCGGAGGGCATCCTCTCGGTCGTGCAGACCGTGCTGCGCGAGACGACGTTCGTCCCGCTGCCGGAGACGGCGGAGGGCACGGTGGCGGGCTCGACCGAACGGCTGGAGGAGGCGCTGGAGGACGCGGACGCTGTGGCCATCGGACCGGGGATGACCACGCAGGAACAGACCGGGGCCTGGATCCGCGAGAGGGTCCGCTCGGCGCCCGTCCCCGTCGTCGTGGACGCCGACGGACTGAATGCCTTCGCCGCAAGGGTCTCGGAGCTGGCCGATCGCCGGTCCGAGGCGGTCCTCACGCCCCACGCCGGGGAGTTCGCCCGACTGGCCGGGATCGCCGCCCGGGACGTCGGCGCCGACCGCATCGGTCACGCCCGAAAGCTCGCGGCCGAGGCTCAGGCCACCGTTCTGCTGAAGGGCAGCCGGACCGTCATCGCCTCCCTCGACGGCCGGGCCAGGATCAACCCCACCGGTGGTCCGTACCTGGCGACCGGCGGCACCGGCGACGTGCTCACCGGGATGATCGCCGGCCTCGCCGCCCGCGGCGTACCGCCGGCCGACGCGGCGACCGCCGCCGCGTACCTCCACGGGGTGGCCGGTGCCCTGGCGGCCCACGACGCCGGCGAGGGGGCCACCGCCGGTGACGTGCTGGCCCGCGTACCTGAGGCCATCCGGGAGGTCGGCGCCACGTGACGCGGTACCGACCTACGGTCGTCGAAGTGGAACTCGACGCCATCCGCCACAACGTGCGACTCCTCAAGCCCTCGGGCGCGGAGCTGATGGCGATCGTGAAAGGGGACGGCTACGGCCACGGGGAGGCGCGAGTCGCGCGAGCCGCGCTCGATGCGGGCGCCTCGTGGCTCGGAGTAGCCCTGGTGGAGGAGGGCTTGGGGCTCCGCGAGGCCGGCATCGACGCGCCGGTCCTCGTCTTGTCCGAGCTCCCCCCAGGCTCGGAGAAGGAAGCCTTGGCCGCGAACCTCTCGCCCTCCCTGTACTCGGACGAGGGCCTGGCCCACCTGGTAGAGGCGGCCGGCGCCGCGGGCGGGCCGGTGGGCGTGCACGTGAAGGTCGACACCGGGATGCACCGGGTGGGGGTGTGGCCACCGGCGGCTGCGGCAGGGTTCGCTCGGGCCGTGGTGGCGGCCGGACTGGATCTCGAGGGCCTGTGGACCCATTTCGCGTGCTCAGAGGAGGACGAGGCGCTGACACGGCGCCAGCTCGGCGAGTTGGTCGCCGTGAACCGCGAGCTGCGGGCGGGAGGCATGCAGACCCGATACCTGCACGCGGCCAACAGCGCGGCCACCATCCTGTATCCGGAGACCCACCTGGACATGGTGCGGCCGGGCGCCGCGATCTACGGGATCGACCCCGGTGGGGGGCTCGCGGCGCGCGCGGGCCTCCGGCCGGCTCTCACGTGGCGCTCGGCGGTCACCATGGTGAAGCGGCTCCCTGCGGGAGAGGCCGTCTCCTACGGGCATCGGTACCGGCTGGAGCGGGACGCGAACGTCGCCACGGTCCCGGTGGGCTACGAGGACGGCTACGCCCGGGTCCTCTCGTCGCGGGCCGACGTGCTGATCCGGGGACGCCGCCACCGGGTGGCCGGGACGGTGACCATGGACCAGATCCTGGTGGACTGCGGCGACCACGACGTGACGCCGGGGGACGAGGTGGTCCTCATCGGCCAACAGGGCGGCGAGCGGATCACCGCCGAGGAGCTGGCCGGCATGATCGGAACGATCGGCTACGAGGTCGTGACGACCATCTCGGAGCGTGTGCCCCGGGAGTACCGGGGCTGAGGCGCGAAGCGGCGGGTGGGTGGGAAAGGACGGGCTGAGGCGCACATGAGCAGGCGTCGGGCCGCGCTCGTGACCGCGGGTCTCGCCGCCGGCGCAGTGGCCGGCGGGGTCGCCGCCCGCGCGGTGCTTCGCCGGCGGGGCGCGGACCCCGAAGCCGGCGAGCCGCTCTCGATGCTTCCCCCCGAGGACCTGGGGCTCGTCGAATCGTTCGACGGGACGAAGCTCGCGGTGCGGGCGGCCGGGAACACGTCGAGCCCGGGGCTGCTGTTCGTCCACGGCTTCAGCCTGGACATGACGGCGTGGCACTACCAGTGGACCGGGCTGTCCGAGCGCTTTCGATGCGTGCTGTTCGACCTCCGGTCACACGGTCTGTCCGAGCGGGCCGCCTCCGGCGACCTGTCGGTCTCGGCCATGGGGCGCGACCTGACGGCCGTCATCGACGCCACGGCGGGAGAGGGAGGCGTCGTGGTCGTCGGGCACAGCCTGGGCGGGATGTCCATCCTGGCTGCCGCGGAGTCGAGGCCGGAGCTCTTCGGAGGGCCCGTCGCCGGCGTGGCGCTCTTCGGGTCGGCGGCCGGCGACCTGATCCGTGGGGCGATGGGCTCGGTGACCGAGCTCCTGCGACCTCGCTTGGGCTCGCTGACGGAGGCCGCCCGACGCGTGAACCGGCTCCGCCGATACGTCCTCGCGAGTCCGGGCGACGTGGGGGGCCTCGTGGCACGGGCCATGCAGTTCGGTCCGGACGCCTCGCCGCACGTCGTGAACCACGTGGTGGGCCTGGCGGCTCGAGCACCCTCTGAGGTGTGGACCGACGGGCTGGCCAAGCTCGTGGACGTGGACCTCCGCCCGGCCCTCCGGCACATTCGTGTCCCGGTGATCGTCGCCGTCGGTGACCACGACCGGGTGACTCCGCCCGCCGGTGCCATGGCGTTGGCCGCGGAGCTTCCGGACGCGCGCCTGGAGATCGTTGAGGGAGCCGGCCACATGCCGATGCTCGAGCGGCACGATGCGGTGAACGAGATGCTCGCCGCGTTCGCTGCGAACGCGTTCGGCCGGGCGAGCGGTCGGAGGCGCCGTCAAGCCCCCGACGGGTCGGGGCGCCGAGCGCCTTCGAAGCGACGAAGGGCAGATCCGTGATCACGGCGGTCCGGGGGGTCCGGGTTGGCCACACCACGGACCTGCAAGGGCTCAGCGGGTGCACCGTGGTGCTGTGCCCGCCGGGAACCGTCGGGTCCGGCGACGTTCGGGGGGGAGCCCCAGCGACCCGGGAGACCGACCTCCTCCGCCCCGGGATGCTGGTGAACGAGGTGCACGCAGTGCTCCTCACCGGGGGGAGCGCCTTCGGCCTGGCGGCCGCGGAGGGTGTGATGCGGTATCTGGAGGAGCGAGGCATCGGCTTCCCGACGGGTATCGCCGTCGTCCCCATCGTTCCTTCCGCTGCCCTGTTCGACCTGGGGATCGGCGACCCGAAAGCTCGCCCCGGGCCGAGCGAGGGATACGCGGCGTGCGACGGGGCCTCCGAACACGTGGAGGAAGGGAGCGTCGGCGCCGGGACTGGCGCCACCGTGGCCAAGCTGCACGGGCCGCACCGGCAGGTGAAGGGCGGCGTGGGGACCGCCTCGGCCGTTGAGGGCGACGTGGTGGTTGGCGCCGTGTTCGCCGTCAACGCCGTGGGGGAGGTCCTGGGGGAAGACAGGGAGGTGATCGCGGGGGCCCGGCCAGCCCCAGAGGGTGAGCCGGACGAGGGCGAGTCGGACGAGGGCGGGCCGAGGATCCCCTGGCCCCAGGCCCCGTCGCCCAACACGGTCATCGGCGTGGTCGCCACAAACGCTCGGCTGTCGAAGGAACGGGCGCACCTGGTGGCGGTCTCGGCCCACGACGCGATTTCGGAGGTGGTGAGGCCGGCACATACAATCTGGGACGGAGACACGGTGTTCACGCTCGCGACGGGCGAGGTGGATGCCCCCCAGGACCAGGTGGAGCGACTGGCCGAGCAGGCCGTGGCGGAGTCGATCCGGCGGGGGGTCCTGCTGGCGAAGGGCGTCGCCGGCGTCCCGTCGGTGGGGAGGCGAGATGAGGACGCTTGAGGAGGCGGCGCTCGAGGCGTCGACGTGCCCGAGGTGCCGGCTGGCCCAGGGCCGCACGCAGGTCGTCTACGGAACGGGCAGCCCGGAGGCGGACCTGATGTTCATCGGGGAGGGCCCCGGCTACTACGAGGACAAGCAGGGCGAGCCGTTCGTGGGCGCGGCCGGGCAACTGCTGAACCGGATGCTCGAGGAGATCGGCATCCGCCGGGAAGACGTCTACATCACGAACGTGATCCTGTGCCGCCCTCCCGGCAACCGCGATCCCTACCCCGATGAGGTCGAGGCCTGCGCCCCGTGGCTCCGCGAGCAGATCGCGCTCGTCGACCCCCGGGTGATCGTGACGCTCGGCAACTTCGCCACCCGGTTCATCCTGGACAAGCCGGCGTCGATCAGTCGGGTGCGGGGACAGCGGTTCCCCATCGAGGGGCGGACCGTGATCCCAACTTTCCACCCCGCGGCCGTCCTCCACGGCGGCGGCGAGGCCTCGGCGCAGATGACGGCGCTACGAGCGGACTTCCAGGAGATCAAGGCGGCCCTGGCCGAGATGCCGCAGCCGGTCGAGGAACAGCTCGGCCTGTTCTGATGCGGATCGAGCTCCGCGCCGAGACGCCGGGGGACACCCGGGCGGTCGGGGAGGCCGTCGCGTCGCTGCTTCGGCCGGGCGACGCGGTGGCGCTCACCGGCGAGCTGGGAGCGGGCAAGACCACGTTCGTTCGGGGCACGGCCCGGGCCCTGGGGTTCGAAGGGAACGTGGCCTCGCCCACCTTCACCCTGGTCCGCGAGTACCAGGGCCGCCTGCCCATCTACCACGTCGATGTGTACCGGCTGGAACGGGTGCAGGACGTGCTGGACCTCGGTCTGGACGAGATGATCGCTGACGGCGGCGTGCTGCTCGTGGAATGGGGCGACGCCGTGGAAGGACTGTTGCCCGACGACCACCTGCTGGTCGAGCTCACGGTGCCCGAGGAGGGGGAAGCCAGGCGCCTGGTCCTGACCGGCATGGGTCGGTCGTGGGC
>JBOGVG010000255.1:0-4317 GCA_050692435.1 Actinomycetota bacterium | reverse complement strand
TCTCACCCCCGCCGGGCGGCCCGCCTCCCGCACCCAACGCGAACGCCCAGGCCGCCCTGGATGCGGCCTACTCGATGATCGGCGTGCCGTACCAGTTCGGAGGGTCGAGCCCCGAGTCGGGGTTCGATTGCTCCGGCTTCACGATGTGGGCGTGGGCTCACGCGGGCGTCTCGCTCCCCCACTCCTCGGCCATGCAGTACGCGGTGCTCCCACATGTAGCCCAGAGCGACCTCCAACCCGGCGACCTCGTGTTCTTCTACTCGCCCATCCACCACGTCGGGATCTACGTCGGCGGGGGCAGCATGATCGATTCGCCCCATACCGGCACCGTGGTCCAGGTGCGGGCGGTCGAGTGGAGCGTCTACGTGGGGGCGGCGCGGCCCTAGCGGTCGACGGCTGCACGCGTCAGCTGATCTGGTCCGCTTCCTACTTGGCCAGGCGGACGTGGCCGTTCGTTCCGATGGCCTCGACGTCCCAGTGTGTCCCGAACGCGTGCATCCCGTGAACGTAGATGCGCCCGATCTCCTCGGGGACTCTGGGGTCGATCCGCACTTCGCCGTCGTGCACATCCAATCCCAACATGTTCCTGATGAACACGAACGGGGCGCCGGTGGCCCAGGCCTGCGGGCTGCACGCAGTCGGGTAGGGGACCGGGAACCGCCCGATGTTCCGATCGAACCCGGCGAAGGCTTCGGGGAGGCGGAAGTCGCTGAACGAGGCCGCCTCCAGCTGGGACAGGCCGATCCGGTTGGCCTCGTCGCGGAAGCCCGACCGCACCAGGCCCATGGCCACGATCGAGTTGTCGTGGGGCCAGATCGTCCCCACGTGGTAGCCGATCGGGTTGAAGCCGCTGTCCTGCCTGGAGATCGTCCGGATGCCCCATCCCGAGAACATGTCTGCGGACATCAGGTGCTTCACCACGATCCGAGCTCGATCCTGCGGCACGATCCCCGACCACAGCAGATGGCCCATGTTGGATGTCATCGAGTCGATGGGCTTCTTATCGCCATCCAGGCCGACGATGTAGTAACCCCCCCGCTCTCCAGACCAGTAGTCGCGGTTGAAGCGCTCGTATAGCTCGTCGGCTTCCTTGCGAAGGCTCGCCGCCAGCTCACGATCGTCCATCAGCCGCTCGGCCATCTCGGCCACCCGAACCTTCGCGTCGTAGACGTACCCTTGGATCTCGGCCGTGGCAATGGGCAGATATGGGATGGCGCCGTTCGAGTACTGGATACCATCCCACGAGTCCTTCCAGCACTGGTTGCCCAGACCTTGCGATGAGCGGGTGCCGTACTCGACGTATCCGTCGCCATCGCGGTCACCGAACCGGTCGATCCACTCCAATCCTCCGAGGATCTTCTCCCACCGAGCTCGGACGAACTCGTCGTCGTCGCCGTGTCGCCAGTATTCGGACATGAGGATGAGATACAGGGGGGTTGCGTCGGCCGTCCCGTAATAGGGGCTGTGGGGCTTCTCGCCGAGGACGGTGAGCTCCCCGCTTCGGACCTCGTGCAGGATCTTGCCCGGCTCCTCGTCCTTGAACTCGTCGACCTTCGTCCCCTGCAGGACGCCCAGCAGGTGGAGGGCTCCCCGTGCGAGTTCGGGCCCCACCCAGACGGTCTGGAGTGCTGTGATCAACGTGTCGCGACCGAACAGCGTCATGAACCAGGGAAGTCCTGCGGCCGGCAGGACAAAGCTCTCACCGCCGAGCTCGCCAGCGATCCGCATCGCGGCCAAGTCCAGGGTGGACTTGTCGAAAGCGCCCTTGACGATCGCGCTGTCGGACTCGAAGCGGGGAACCCCGTCCAGCCAGCTGGTGAGCGCCCCCTCCGCATACTCCTGCTCCTCGCCGAACTCGCCGTGCATCGGCTCGAGGACCCGGTCGTTCACCCGAACCGTGACGCGGAGCAGGAACCCCAGGGCGCTCCGGGACGGAAGTTCCACGTCCCACACCAGGTCGTTGCCGTCGATGCTGGGCTTGCGCTCCTCGATCCACTCGGGCTTGACCCTGATGGTCGGATCCAGGCGCTGGTCCACGCCGCCGGTCATGATCCCGCTCTGCCGAACCTGAACGGTCGTCTCGGCGAGGTAGCCATCGTTCTCGTAGTGGAAGCGCAGGAGGCTCTCGTGGGGGTCGTGCTCAACGTCGATCTTGCTGCTTCGGTCGCGAGCGGAGCTCTTGACCTCGAACAAGTCCGCGAAGTCGACGCCTACCCGAAGACGCAGCTCGAATCGAACCGGCTCGGTGGAGGCGTTGTAGACGGCGATCTGCTCGTGCAGCCCACCGCCGACGAACCGGAACCGGCGGACCGTCAAGGTGTTCGCACGGATGTCCGGCAGGTCCGAGTTGGTGAGGAAGAACGCCGCCGAGTAGTAGTCCACGACCCGGGACTTGAGAAGCGAAAGGGGCACTCCGTTGAGCGTGAGCTCCCACCTCGATAAGAACCGCGTGTCGTCGTGGAGCAGACCGCCGATGGACCCCGGAGGTACGTCCCCGAGGGAGTCGGAGAACATGAACGTCCGCCCCTCCAGGATGGCGATGGCGTCCGTGCCGAGCTCCGGTGGGTAGGACTTCTCGTCGCCCCCCTCGACAGGCGGACGTGGTTCCGGGTAGGGGTCCAGCGGCGTCGGTCGCCTACCGGCGGACGAGGCCGGCATGGTCTCGGGGAGCGGGGAACCGTGCACCGCCGGCGCGTCCTCCCGCTCGCCGGCACCGCCGGCGACCGGGGGCATGCCGAGATCCGCCAGGCGGATCTCGGCCTGCTCCACGAGTTCATCGTTGCCGATGGCCCGCGCCTCCTCCAAGGCCTGCACCAGCAAGTCCCGGGCCTGGGCTTTCCTCGCATCGGCCTTGGCCGGCGTGGCGTACTTCAGGCGCTCGTCCGCCTTCACGATCAGCTCGAAGATCTCCTTCGCGTCCATCCCGCGACTGTAGCGTTTCGGGCCCTCGGGGGCGTTCGACCTCTCGAGAGCGTTCATCGCCCCTACCCGGGTACGCTTGGCCGCGTGGCGAAGCCGTCCGGCACGGCCGCGACGGCCACGGCGGAAGGAGCCGGATCGTGCAGCTCGGGATGGTGGGCCTTGGCCGGATGGGGTCGAACCTCTCGCGACGGTTGATGCACCGCGGCCACGAGGTCGTGGCCTACGACGTGAGCCAGGAGGCGGTGCGTCAGCTCGAGGGCGAGGGGGCCATCGGAACCGCGTCGCTCGTGGACTTCGCCAGCAAGCTGTCCAAGCCTCGCGTGGCCTGGCTCATGGTGCCGGCCGCCTTCGCCGGGCCCACCGCCGACCGATTGGCCGAGCTCATGGACCCCGGTGACGTCATTATCGATGGAGGGAACTCCTACTACCGCGACGACATGGAGCGGGCCGAGCGGTATCAGGCGAAGGACATCACGTTCATCGACGTCGGAACCTCCGGCGGCGTGTTCGGGTACGAACGGGGATTCTGCCTGGTGATCGGGGGCGACGAGGCGGTGGTGCGCCGCCTCGATCCCATCTTCGCCGCACTCGCGCCGGGTGTGGAGGCTGCCCCGCGCACGCCGGGTAGGGAAGGCTCGCCGCGGACGAGCACGGCCGAGGCCGGCTACCTGTACTGCGGACCGTCCGGCGCAGGCCATTTCGTCAAGATGGTCCACAACGGGATCGAGTACGGCCTCATGGCCGCCTACGCCGAAGGCCTGAACGTGATCCGCAACGCCAACGCCGGAACCAGGGAGCGGGAGGCCGACGCCGAGACTGCGCCACTCCGCGACCCCGAGTACTACCGGTACGACATCGACACTGCCGAGGTGGCGGAGGTGTGGCGCCGAGGCAGCGTGGTCGCGTCCTGGCTGCTCGACCTGACCGCTGCGGCGCTATTCGAGGATCCGGATCTGAGCAGGTATTCGGGGCGAGTGTCGGATTCGGGCGAAGGCCGGTGGACCGTTCTCGCCGCCGTGGACGAGGGCATACCCGTCCACGTCCTCTCGGCCGCCCTGTTCGACCGGTTCGAGTCCCGGGGCGAGGCCGAGTTCGCCGACCGGATCCTCTCGGCGCTCCGCATGCAGTTCGGCGGGCACGCGGAGAAGCCGGGCTGAGGCCCCGATCGGTCTCCATGGCAGCGAACGGGAAGATCACCCGGACCCCTGAATGGGAGGCGTTGGAAGCCCACCGGGGCAAGATGGAAGGGGTCGAGCTCCGCGACCTGTTCGCCGAGGATCCGGATCGCGGCGAGACCATGATGCTGGAAGCCGGGGACCTGTACCTGGACTATTCGAAGAACCTGGCCACCCGGGAGACCTTCGAGCTCCTGGTGGGTCTGGCCGAGCGCTCGGG
>JBOGVG010000254.1:0-3354 GCA_050692435.1 Actinomycetota bacterium | reverse complement strand
CCGCTCGCCGAACAGCGGCGCGACCTGTGGGACCGGACGCAGATCGAGGAGGGCTTGGCGCTCGTCGGCCGGACCCTTGGAGCGGGGCCGATCGGCCCCTACCAGGTCCAAGCGGCGATAGCTGCCGTGCACGACGAGGCCCCGAATGCCGAGGAGACCGACTGGCCGCAGATCCTGGCCCTGTACGACGTGTTGGAGCAGGTATCAGCGGGGCCGGTCGTCACCCTGAACAGGGCGGTCGCCGTGGCCATGGTGCACGGGCCGCGAGCCGGCCTGGCCCTTCTCGGAACGCTCGACGCCGACGAGCGCATGGCGCAGACCCACCGCCTCGATGCGGTGCGCGGCGGCCTGCTCGAGCTCGCCGGAGACACGGACGAGGCGCGAGAGTCCTACCGGCGGGCGGCGAGGAAGGCCGCGAGCGTCCCCGAGCATCGTTACCTCGCCCTGCGGGCCGCCCGGCTGGACTCAGCGACCCCGAGAGCGATGGGGTGAAGCCCGTTAACCGCCTCACGCTCCTCGTCGACTCGGCCAGCCTGATCTATCGGGCACTCTTCGCCGTCCCCGACACGGTCAAGGCTCCCGACGGGACCCTGATCAACGCGGCCTACGGATTCCTGGGGATGCTCGAGGGCCTGGTGACCGAGCACGATCCGGCGTTCATCTGCTGTGCGGCCGATGAGGACTGGCGACCGGAGTGGCGGGTCGAGCTCGTCGATACCTACAAGGCACATCGGGCGGAGCCGGGCAGCGCGCAGGAGCAGGCGGAGGAGCTCCTGGCTCCCCAGATCCCGCTCATCCTCGAGATCCTCGCGGGGTGCGGGATCCAGGTGGTGGGGCATCCCGGCTACGAGGCCGAGGACGTCATCGGCACCCTGGCCCAGCGGGCGCCCGGCCGGGTGGCCATCGTCTCCGGCGACCGGGATCTCTTTCAGCTCGTGCGTGATCCGAACATCGTCGTGTTGTATCCACGGCGAGGCGTCTCCGAGGTGGACGTGGTCGACGAGACCTACATCGCAACCAAGTATCAGATCCCCGGCCGGGCCTATCGCGACTTCGCCGTGCTGCGCGGCGACCCCTCCGACGGACTACCGGGAGTCCGCGGCGTCGGGCCCAAGCTCGCGGCGGGCCTCATTGCCCGATACGGGAGCCTCGACGGCATCATGGAAGCGGCACGGGGATCCAATCAGGGGATCGCCCTCAGCAAGGTCCGTCGCGACCTCGACTACGTCGAGCGCGCACTCAAGGTCGTCACCATCCCCATGGACCTGCCCATTGCCAAGGTCGACCTGGCGCGACCTCGACGGGAGCCCGACCCGACGGTCCTCTCCCTGGCCGAGCGATACGGGCTCGACGGCGCGCTCCGCCGCCTGGTGGCCGCGCTCACGTCGGGCCGAACCGGCTTCCGATCGGCGGGCCCGAACCGGCGCTCCTCCTGACCTGGTACCGTTGTCGATGAGGGCACCAATCGCGGTTGACGCTACGAGCAGTTCCCTCACCCCGGCTGCTACGGCCGGCGCCCGAACGGCAGCTCTTAGGCCGGAACGGCGAAAGGAAGGAGGGATCGCACGTGGCAACTGGAACCGTGAAGTGGTTTAGCTCTGAGAAGGGCTTCGGCTTCATCACCCCCGAGGACGGTTCCGCCGACGTATTCGTGCACTTCAGCGCGATCGCCGGCGACGGGTACCGTAACCTCGACGAGAACCAGCGGGTGGAATACGACGTGAGCCAGGGGCAGAAGGGCCCCCAGGCCGCGAACGTTCGCCCGGTCTAAGGCGTCTTCGGACGTACCGCGAGGGCCCGGCATCAGCCGGGCCCTTCGCATACACAGCTACAGGTGATCTTCACCGGCCTCGTCCAGGATGCGGCGGAGCACAGGGAGCACTACCCGATCCTTCTCCCGGCCCGCGGCCTCCTTCGACCTGATCACGTCGGCCAGGGACGCCACGTCGACATCGACGCCGAGGATCGTGAGGTGCACGGCGTCGCGCGAGAGGTCCTCGTAGCCGGCCGTACCGCTCGGCATGAAGGTGAGGTCCAATCGGCCGTGGTCGGTCACGAGGTTCCACGTGTCCGCGCCGCCAAGCGAGGCGGCATCGTGGTTGAAGGCAACGCCTGCTGGCTCGCTCGCGGTCCAAACCCTTGCGTGCATCGACTCCAATGCCGTCGACATGCGTTCCAGGTTCTCCTTGGACCACTCCGGGACCACGTCGACGTCGGTCGTGAGATAGGGAGAGCCGTAGATCACGCCGGCGAAACCGCCCACGAGGACGAACCGAACGCCGTGCTCTCTGAGGACGGCCAACATCCGCTCTGGCGCGAGCTCGGGCTCAGCCACGGCGGTTCGCTGCGGCCGATCGGCCGGCTCTGGCGAAGCGGAGCGCCGCCTGGTGCTGGCGAACCCGCGAATCGACGTCGAGGGCCAGGTTCGACCGGGCCACCGACCAGTCCGAATCGTCGATCGGCGCCAGCCGGACCTGGAGCTCTAGCCCACACGCCCGGATCAGCTGGCCCAGGCGCTCGGCGGTGGGCTCGGTCCGGCCCCGCTCCACCCGGGCGATCGCGGACTGGGTGGTCCCTACCCGGTAGGCCAGCTCGACTTGGGTCAACCCGGCTCTCCGCCGGGCCTCTTTGATCAGCACTCCGCCGCTCATAGAAAAGAGTATAGCATTACTGCTATATCATCTTTCGTGACAGCTCCTGGAAGGGCGCTAGGCTCGGGTCTGACATGGAACAACGGGTCAGCCTCATCACCCTCGGCGTCCGGGACCTCGAGCGTTCCCGGCGGTTCTACGAAGCGCTCGGCTGGAAGACAGGTGCCGCGCCTAGCGACGACGTCGTCTTCTTCCAGGCAGGCGGGTTCATCGTGGCGCTGTGGGATCGGACCAAGCTCGCCGAGGACAGCGGGGTCCAGGATGGCGGTGGCTGGGGCGGCGTCACACTCGCATACAACGTGAGCTCGCCCCGGGAGGTCGACGCGGTCATCGAGGAGACCCGGGAGGCGGGAGCAACGATCGCGCGGGAACCGGGAACGACCTTCTGGGGCGGGTACTCGGGGGTGTTCGTCGATCCCGACGGGCACCCGTGGGAGGTGGCCCACAACCCCGACTGGAAGCTGTACGAGGACGGGACGATCAGCCTCGAGTAGAAGCTATCGGCGTGTGCTCGGCGGACGTCGGCCACCTCGCGGTGAGACGCCACCAGCGTTCGTCGCTACGAACGCCCGGGCTTCCTCGACGAGCTTGCGCCAACGTCGACCCGCGTTCGGTGTGACCGACACCCATTCCTTCATGAGCCGTCCGTGGCCCGGATCGAACTGATGACCCACGCCGGAGGCTGTCAGATCCTCGACCCGAT
>JBOGVG010000253.1:0-21651 GCA_050692435.1 Actinomycetota bacterium | reverse complement strand
TTGCCCACGACGTCCACCCAAGCGGGAGGATCCTCGAACGGGATGAAGATGTCGGAGAGGAACAGGATCGGCAGGATCGACGCGTTCACGATGGCCGGCGACGCGTCGGCGTTGGGGATCACCGCCGTGATGGCGAGGCCGAGCGCCGAGAAGCAGGAAGCCCCCACGAGCAGCGTGGCCACGAACGCCGGGAGGGTGCGGGTTGGAACGTCGGCATCGTAGAACAGGACCCCGAACGCGGCGCAGATGGCCACGAGGATGAGGGCGATGCTCACCGAGTGAGCGACCCGCCCGAAGAGGTAGGCCCACGGGGGAAGAGGGGTCCCCCGGGTCCGCTTCAGGATGCCCGCGTCGCGTTGGAAGGACACGCTGATCGCGATGTTCGTGTAGCACGCGGAGATCACGGAGAACGCCGAGATCGCGGCAACGTAGAAGGTGCTCACGCTGACAGTAGCGTCGCCCACGACCTGGATCTCGTCGTTCCCGAAGAGCGTGGTGAAGATCACCAGGAACATGAGGGGGAAGGCGAACGTGAAGAACGCCGAGGCGGGGTTGCGCCAGAAGGCCTTGTTCGTGAACCGGATCTGGCGCAGGGCCTGGGCCAGCCCGCTCACTCCCGCCCTCCCGGGCCGGCGAACTCCCCGGTGAGATCGAGGTACACGTCCTCGAGAGATGGGCGGGACACGTCGAGAGCCTCGAGCCGAACGTTCCGCTCCAGGGCCCAGCCCGTGATCTCGTGCAGCGTCCGGGTCGGGTCGGCCGACCGCACCTCTAGGGTTCCATCGGACGTTGCCACCTGCCCCCAGTCGGGGACGCCCGCCACGCCCTGAGGAAGCCGGAACCGGACGGTGGTCTCGGCCAGATGCCGGTCCCCGAGCGTGCTGGGAGGCCCTTCCGCCAGGATCACGCCCCTCGAGATCACGGCCACCCGGTTTGCCAGGCTCTGCGCCTCGTCCATGTAGTGGGTGGTGAGGAACACGGTCTTCCGGAGGGCGGCGAGGTTCCGGACGATCTCCCAGGCGTTTCGACGGGCACCTGGGTCGAAGCCCGTGGTCGGCTCGTCCAAGAACAGGAGCTCGGGATCGCCGGCCAGAGCGATGGCTACGTCGAGCCGCCGCTGCTGGCCTCCCGAGAGCTTCGCGACCCTCGTATCCCGCTTCTCGACCAACCCCACGACCCCGATCACCTCGTCGGCGGGCCTGGGGTTCGGGTAGTAACCGCCGTAGAGCTGGACCGTCTCGCGAACCGTGAGGTACGGATCCACCCCCGTGGACTGGAGGACGATCCCGATCCGCGCCCGGAACTCGGCCCCCGCCTTGGCCGGATCGTGGCCCAGGACGGACACGTGGCCCGACGTTCGGCCCCTGAATCCCTCGAGGATCTCGACCGTGGTCGTCTTTCCGGCACCGTTCGGCCCGAGCAGCGCGAACACCTCGCCCTCGGCGATCGACAGGTCGATGCCCTTCACCGCCTCCAGGTCGCCGTAGGATTTCTGAAGGCGCCGGACCTCGATGGCCGCCTCGCCCATGGGGCGACGAGCCTATCGCACGTCCACACCTCGACGTGCTGGAGAGGCGCGGGGCTTGCCGCCGACTCCCGCTCAGAGCGGTTTTCGGCCGGCGAACCCGGAGTCCACGTCGTGCCAATGGGACACCCGGTCCTCCCCCATCCGCCAGCACAGGTACACGCGGTGGCCCTCCCGCTCGCCGGGGAAGTCCACCAGGCCCGTCTCCGGATCCCGGAGGAGGATGCCCTGCTCGGCGAGGCGCTCGATGTCCGCCTTCACGGAGGCCCTGGCCTCCCAGTAGTCCGTGCCCTCCTGGCCCCCACCGTCCGTCGCGACCTGACCGCGGATCCGTTCGGCGGCGCGAAGGATCGTCTGACGCGCGGTGCGGATCCGCTGCAGGCGCTCGCGCAGCTCCGGGAGGGCCCGGTTGGCCTCGTCCACGGTGAAGGTTCGCTCGTCCCCCATCACAGTCCCAGCACGGCGGGGAGCCCGTCCAGCGAGGTGATGCGCACGACGGTCGCGTCGGGGAACCGGTCGCGTCGATCGATCAGGACCGGGAACATGCCCACCGCCGCCGCGGGGTCCACGTCGAACTCCGGGTTGTCGCCGACGTACACGGACCGCTCCGGCGCGACCCCGGCCCGCTCCATGGCCAGCTCGAAGATGCGAGGGTCGGGCTTCTCCAGCCCTTCCACCCCGGAGATGACTTGGACCCCGAAGTACCCGCTCACGCCGAGCTCGTCGAGCAACCGCTCCAGCCACTCCTCGAAGTTCGACACGACGCCGAGCTTCAGCCCCGCCGCCTGAAGCGTGTCGAGGACCGTCACCACGTCCTCGAACAGCCGGTAGTTCCCGAGATCCGTGAACTCGCGGTACACCGAGTCGATCAGCCCATCCGTATCGGGGATGCCGAGGTCACGGAAGAAGATGCCATAGACGTCGTACCAGAACCTGCGGGACTTCTCCGGCGTGGTGGTCCACAGCTCGTTGGTCTGTGCGGCCTGCCGGAACCGGTCGAACACGACGTGGATCCGTTCCCGGATGGTGTCGGCGCCCACGTCGAGGCCCTCACGCCTCAAGATCAGCGAGAATAGGTCGGGGAACGTGGGATGGGGGTGCACCAGGGTCTCCCCGGCGTCGAAGAAGACCGCCTCGAACCTCACGGGCCGATGATAGCGACCGGCCCGGGCCCAGCCCCTGGTGCCGTTGCTCCGGATCAGCCCGTGGTGGCTTTGGCACGCGCCTGGAGGTCGCGCCACACCCGGTCGACCTGGCCCTCCAGCTCCTCGGTCGACCCCTCGTTGTCGATGATGACGTCCGCTACCTCGGCCTTGACCTCCAGCGGGAGCTGCGCCGCGATGCGAGCCCGGATGGCAGCCTCCGACAACCCGCGCTCTTGCACCAGCCGTTCGACCTGGGTCTCCGTGGAGGTCGAGACCACCAGGAGCGCCTGGAAGGCGGTGTGCATCCCCGTTTCCACCAGGAGCGGCGCGCTGAACACCACCACCCGATCGGTGCCCTCGTACTCCTCGCATCCCTCGGTCAACATCCGCCGGACCTCGGGGTGGACGATGGCCTCCAGGTCCCGGCGAGCGGCCGGGTCGGCGAACACGATGGTGGCGAGGGCCTCCCGGTCAAGGTCGCCGCCCGGAGCCAGGACGTTCGGGCCGAACCGCCGCACGACCCGGTCGAAGCCCGGGGTGCCGGGGGCCACGGCCTTTCGGGCCATGACGTCGGCGTCGAAGACGACGGCGCCCCGCTTCTCGAGCATGCGGGCAACGGTGGACTTTCCGGACCCGATCCCGCCGGTGAGGCCGACGAGGAGCATGGGGTTACTCGGCGCGACCCTCGCGCCGTCTCAGGTCCTCGAGGATGGACTCGAGCGAGACGTCCTCCTCGTCCTCACCTTCGGCGGCCGGCGCCGGGGTCTCCTCTTCGGAGGCAGGTCCTTCAGCAGCATCGGGGGCCACGGCTGCTTCCTCGGGTGCGACGGAGGAGGCGTCGGATGATGCGGCCGTGTCCTCGACCTCCGCCTCGGGCGGCGCTTCCGGAGCACTCTCTTCGGTCCGAGTGGCTGCTTCCGGCGCCTCCGAGGGAGCGCCCGCAGCCTGGAGGGGCGCCCCCGAGGGAGCGGCCAGAGCCTCTGCCTCCTCCTCCTCGGCCTCGATCTCGGTCTCCGTGACCGCGGGCATGGCTCCGCCCACCTGCCGCATCGACAGGCTGATGCGGCGGCGGCTCACGTCGACCTCGATGACCTTCACCCGGACCTGGTCCCCTACCGACAACACGGCCTCGGGGGACTCCACATGTTGCTCGGACAGCTCGGAAATGTGTACGAGGCCCTCGATACCCGGGGCTACACGAACGAAGGCGCCGAACGGGACGAGCTTCGTGACCTGGCCCTCGATGATTTCGCCGGCCTGGTACTTCCGCTCGAACTCCTTCCACGGATCCTCCTGGGTGGCCTTGAGCGAGAGTGACACGCGCTCACGCTCCAGGTCCACGTCGAGGACCTCGACTTCGACCTCTTGGCCCACCTGGACCACCTCGCTGGGGTGGTCCACGTGCTTCCACGAGAGCTCGGACACGTGGACCAACCCGTCCACCCCTCCGAGGTCGATGAACGCGCCGAAGTTGACGATCGAAGATACGGTGCCCTTGCGGCGCTCGCCCTTCTGCAGCGACTCCAGGAACTTCTTGCGACCCTCGCTCTGAGACTCCTCCAGGAACGCCCGGCGCGACAGAACGACGTTGTTGCGGTTCCGATCGAGCTCGATGATCTTGGCCTCGATCTCCTGGCCCACGTACGGATGGAGGTCCCTGACCCGTCGGAGGTCCACCAGCGACGCCGGTAGGAAGCCGCGCAGGCCGATGTCCACGATCAGGCCGCCCTTGACCACCTCGATGACCGGGCCTCTGATCGTGCTGCCGGATTGCATGACCTCCTCGATCCGGCCCCATGCCCGCTCGTACTGGGCCCGCTTCTTGGACAGGATCAGGCGACCCTCCTTGTCCTCCTTCTGGAGAACGAGGGCCTCGATCTTGTCGCCGACGTGCACCACCTCGTTGGGGTCGACGTCGTGGCGGATCGAGAGCTCTTTGGCCGGGATGACCCCTTCGGACTTGTAGCCGATGTCCAGCAGGACCTCGTCCCGGTCGATCTTCACGATGGTGCCTTCGACGATGTCGCCGTCCTTGAAGTCCCGGAGGCTGGCCTCGATCGCCTCCACCAGCTGCTCCGGCGTCAGGTCGGGCTCGGGCCCGGCCTTGGTCTCGCTCGTGTCGATGTGAACCCTCTCCTTCCGCGCAAGGCGGGCACCGACTCCGGATGGGAATGGCGGTGGTGCGGGTGCGCCTCGCGGCCCGGGAATGGTAGACGGGCGGGAAATGGCACGTCAACGGCCCAACGCGCAGGTCAGGGAGACGGTCAGTGGCCGGCCGGGGCGGCCTCGGCCCAGTTCGAGCCCCACCCCACGTCCGCCCGGAGCGGCACCGAGAGCTCGTGGGCCGACTCCATCTCGCCCTTGACGAGCGCGGTGGCCTCCTCGACCCGCGGCGAGGCGACCTCGAACACCAGCTCGTCGTGGACGGTGAGCAGCATGTGGCAAGCGAGAGGAGAGCCGCGGAGCGCCGAGTCCACCTTGATCATCCCCAGCTTGAACACGTCCGCCGCGCTTCCCTGGATGGGGGCGTTCAGGGCCATCCGGCGGCCCATGTCCCGGACCCGGGGGTTGGCCGCCTGGAGCTCGGGTATGTACCGGCGCCGCCCGAGGAGCGTCTCCGTGAAGCCCTCCGCCGCCGCCCGGGCCACCTGGCGGTCCAGGTACTCCCGGATCCGAGGGAAGCTCTCGAAGTAGGCACCCATGATCTCGCGAGCCTCGTCGGTGGCGATGTCCAGGCGTTGGGCCAGGCCGAACGCCTCCATGCCGTAGGCCAGGCCGTAGTTGACCATCTTCGCCCGGCGCCGGAGCTCGGGGTCGACCCGGTCCTCCGGTAGGCCGAAGACCCGGGCCGCCGTGGCGGTGTGGACGTCGGCGCCCGACGCGAACGCGGCCTTCAGTCCCTCGTCGCCCGACAGGTGGGCCAGGATCCGGAGCTCGATCTGCGAGTAGTCGGCGACCAGCAGGAGCTGCTCCTTCGACCCGGGGATGAAGGCCCGGCGGATCCGGCGGCCCAGCTCCCCCCGGACGGGGATGTTCTGGAGGTTCGGGTTGGACGAGGACAGCCGCCCGGTCGTGGCTCCGGTCTGGTTGAACGTGGTGTGCAGCCTCCCGTCGGCCGGATCCACCTGACGGGGCAGGGCCTCGAGGTACGTGGAGTTCAACTTGTCCAGCTCCCGCCACTGGAGCAGCGCGTCCACGATGGGGTGCTGGTCCCGGAGCTTCTCCAGGACCGACGCGTCGGTCGAGTGCTGCCCCTTCGGCGTCCGCTTACCCGGAGACAGCCGGAGCTTCTCGTACAGGATGGTTCGGAGTTGGGGGGGCGAGTTCAGGTTGAACTCCTCGCCGGCGTGGCGGTAGATCTCCGCCTTCAGCGTGGCCATCTGGTCGCGGACGCTCCCGGCCATCTTCTCCAGGTACCCGACGTCCAGGGCCACGCCGCGGGCCTGCATCCGCGCCAGGATCGACGACAGCGGGAGCTCCACCTCGTCGAGCAAGCGCTGCACTCCCGCCCGGTCGATCCGCTCCGCCATGACGGGGGCGAGGAGCGCCACGGCAGCGGCCTCGGCCGCGACGGCCCGCCACGACTCGGTGAAGAGCTGGCCATCGGCGTCCTCACCCACCGGCCCGAGGAGGTCGGACCCCAAGTACTGCTGGCACAGGGGCGCCAGCGCGACGTTGGCGGCCGCAGGGTCCAGGAGGTACCCGGCGAGCATGGTGTCGAACGTCACGCCGGAAAGCGAGTCCCCGGCGGCGATGACCGCGGTCTCCATGTCCTTCGCGTCGTGGCCCCACTTCGGCAAGGAGGGATCCGCCAGCGCAGAGCGGACCGGGTCGAGCGACGCGAGGGAGGCGTACGCGGCCTGCCCGCCCCCGACCGAGACGGCGAGGCCCCGGACCTTCCGACCGTCCAGGTCGAACCGCACGGCCTTCGGCCCGTTGCTTCGAAGCAGGTCGCCGAGCTCGGCCTCCGACGCCTCGCGGAGGTCGAGCTCGGCCACCTCCGTCGTCGGCTTGGCCCCCCTCCCCACCTCCTCCAACCGCTCCAGCAAGGTCCGAAACTCCAGGGACGTGAACAGGCGCCGCACCACGTCCACGTCCCACTCCCCCATCACGCAGTCCTCCGGCTCGACCTCGAGGTCGAGGTCGGCGTTCAGCCGGGCCAGCTCCTTGTTCAAGACGAGCTGCTCACCCGCCTCGTCGATGGCCCCCTTCAGCTTGCCCTTGAGCTCGGACGTCCGGGCCAGCAGCTCCTCCACGGACCCGAAGTCCTGGACCAGCTTCGAGGCCGTCTTCTCCCCCACCCCAGGCACACCGGGGATGTTGTCCGATGGGTCACCCTTCAGCGCCACGTAGTCGAGGTACTGCTTCGGACGCAACCCGAACCGTTCCGTGACCGCCCGCTCGTCGTACAGGACGATGTCGGAGATGCCCTTCCGGTTGAACATGACCGTGATCCCGGGCCGGACGATCTGGAAGAAGTCGCGGTCGGCGGTGACGATGACGGTCTCGATCCCGCGCTGGGCCGCCCGCACCGCCAAGGTGGCGATGGCGTCATCGGCCTCGTGCCCCTCCACCCTGATGACCGGGACCCGGAGGGTCTCCAGGACCTCGACGATCAGCCCGAGCTGCTGGCGGAACTCGTCGGGGGCCTCGGGCCGGCCCGCCTTGTACTCGGCGTACTTCTCAAGCCGCACGGTTGGAGCGCCGACGTCGAAGGCCACCGCGATGAGGTCCGGCCGCTCCTCCGCCATGAGCTTGATGAGCATCGACGTGAAGCCGTAGACGGCGTTCGTGATCTGCCCGGTGCTGGTGGCGAGGTCCTTCGGCAGGGCGAAGAAGGCACGATAGGACAGGCTGTGACCGTCGAGGAGGAAAAGCCGCTTTGGAGGATCGCCCGTGTCCGTGGCCACCGCGAGGATTCTAGCCGCGGCCTCCGACGGCAAGATCACCCGAGGTCGCCTTCACCTTGCGGTCCTTTCGCGATCCGGTAGCCGTCCGCCCGTCGTCCTTTCGCCCGTGGGCACGGTCGTTCGGTCCCGAAAGAGGTTGCCGCGAATCCGATCCCACAGATAGGATTTCGCCCGTTCGAGACGACGTCGGAGTTCCGTCGGTTGGGGAGGAGGAAGGAAGGGGATGGGAGCCGCGCTCCTGATCACACTCCGCGAGGGGCTCGAGGCCGCACTCATCATCTCCATCCTCCTGGCCTACCTCCGACAGCTCGGCAGGACCGATCGCACGTCGCTGGTCTGGTGGGGCACCGGGCTCGCGGCACTCGTAAGCCTCGCCGTGGGAGCCGTCATCTTCGGGGCGGCAGCCAAGTTCGAGGGAACCGCGGAGGAGTTGTTCGAGGGACTGGTCAGCCTGTTCGCGGTGGGCGTCCTCACCTGGATGATCTTCTGGATGCGCCGCCAGGGGGCTCGCCTCCGGTCCGACCTCCAGGCCCGGGTGGACAGCGCGCTCCTGGGCGGTGGGATCGGGCTGGCGGCCTTGGCCTTCGTGGTGGTGCTCCGGGAGGGCATCGAGACGGCGCTGTTCGTCTTCGCCGCGGCCAAGGCCACGGCCGTCGAGTCCGGCGGTGCCGGCGCCCAGCTGGTGGGCGCGGCCATCGGCCTGGGCATCGCCTTCACCATCGGCGCCCTCCTGTACCGGGGAGCCGTGAGGCTCAACGTCCGGACGTTTTTCAAGGTCACCGGGGCGCTGATCCTGGTGGTCGCCGCGGGCCTGTTCGCCTTCGCCGTCCACGAGCTCCAGGAGGCCGGCGTCCTGGGGGTCCTCGAGGGGGAGGTGTTCGACGTCTCGGGGCGGCTTCCCGACGACAGCGGCGTCGGCGCCATCCTCCGCGCGCTGATCGGGTACCAGGCGAACCCCACGACGCTGGAGCTGCTCGCGTGGATCGGATACATCGGGGTCACTGGCGTGTTCTACTTCCGCCCCTATCGCGGGTCGCCCGTTCCAACCGCCGTGGCCGGCGCGAAGGATCCGGTCGGCGATCGGACCACTCGCTGACACCGACAACGACGCCACCGAACACCGATGTCGGATCGGTCGATCGTTGTCACTCTTTCTTGTTCGGAACGAACGGGGCCACTACCTGCGTTGTTGCTCCGAGCCCGTTGCCGTGCAATCCTTCGCACGGCGTTGACACGCCCAGGTCGCGCCGCTAGATTTCGCTCCGGTCCCGAGCGGCCGCAGGGACCGGGAGGCCGGAAGAGCTTCCGGGGCGGCAAGACTACCAAGGGGGCGCGAGTTCCTAAGGAAGCTTCCGTACCCGGTGGGTGGCCGGTCTGCCGGGAGTCCGGGTCGCTTGGGGCTATCTTTTGACGGGTCGAGGAACCGAGTAGACAACGCTTGCGTATGGGGAAGGCGTGAGCGGCTCCAAAGGTTCCTCGACCCGTCTTCGTTCCATGAGATCCGAAATCGCCGGCTACAGCACCGCGTCCAGGAACTTCCGCGTCTCCGGGAACTTCGTGTTCGTGAACATCTCGGAGGGCGTTCCCTCCTCCAGGATCATGCCCTCGTTGAAGAAGGCCATCCGGTTTGCCACCTCGCGGGCGAACCCCATCTCGTGCGTCACGACCATCATGGTCATGTGGAGATCGGTGGCCAGGGCCTTCATGACCTGGAGGACCTCGCCGATCAGCTCCGGGTCCAGGGCCGATGTGGGTTCGTCGAACAGCATCACGTCGGGCTCCATGGCCAGGGCGCGCGCGATCGCCACCCGCTGCTGCTGACCGCCCGACAGGCGGATGGGGTGCTCGTCCGCCTTATCGGCAAGTCCCACCTTGTCCAGGAGTTCCACAGCCGACGCGCGCGCGGTCTCCTCCGGGATCCCTTTCACGATGACGGGCCCCTCCATCACGTTCTGGAGAGCCGTCATGTGCGGGAACAGGTTGAACTGCTGGAAGACCATCCCGGCGTGGATCCGGAGTTGGCGGATCTCGTCTCGCTTGTGCTTCGTGCGGTGCCCACCCTCGATGCGGATCCCTGCCAGCTCGATCGTTCCCTCGGTCGGCTCCTCGAGGAAGTTGACGCACCGGAGCAGCGTGCTCTTCCCGGAGCCGGACCGTCCGAAGATCACGACCACCTCGCCCGGGCGGACCTCCATGTCGATGCCCCGAAGGACCTCCAGGTGCCCGAAGCTCTTGTGGAGGTTCTCGATCCGAAGGACCGGCTCGGAATTCATGACTTCCGCCATCAGTGCCCGTGCTCCATCGGTCCCGGGGTGGCCTCGTCGTCCTCGACCCCCACCTCCACCTGCATGGCACCGCCGCCTTGGCCTCCGGCCGCGCTCGCCGGGATCCACTTGGTCTTCCGCTGAACGACCGCCCGGACGTAGCCCTTGGAGAGATTGCGCTCCAAACGGGACTGAAAGTACTGGAAGATGGTCGTCAGCGCCCAGTAGATGGCTGCGGCCACCAGGAACGCCTCGAGCGGCCGGAAGTCGGCTCGGCCCACGAGCTGAGCTCGCCGGAACACCTCCAACTGGCCGGCGACCGACCCGAGGAGGCTGACCAGAGCCGAGTCCTTCAACATGGCGATGAACTCGTTTCCGGTCGGAGGGATGATCACCCGCAGGGCCTGCGGCAGGACCACCCGTCGCATCACCTGCGGGTAGGTCATCCCGAGCGCTTCGGCAGCCTCGCGCTGGCCGTGACCCACCGACTGGATCCCGGCCCGGAAGATCTCGGTCATGTACGCCCCGTAGTTCAGCCCCAGTCCGATGACGCCCGCCTGGAGGACGCTGAGGGTGAGCCTGTCGCCCAGCCAGTCCCAGCCCTCGGGAGCGACCTCGGGCAGCGCGAGGAAGATCAGGAAGAGCTGGACGATGAGCGGCGTGCCCCTGAAGAACGACGTGTAGAACCCCGTGACCCCGACGGCGATGGGGTTCTTCGAAAGGCGGCCCAGAGCGCCGAGGAGGGCCAGGATCACCGCGAGGATGATGGCCCCGATCGCGATCAGGATGGTCCACGGGAGCCCGAGCGCGATGAAGGAGAAGTTGTCGCCGAGCCACGTCGTGTCGAACTGGGCCAAGGCGAACAGGACACCCAGGACCGTGAAGATCCCCACCCAGACTGCGGCCAGCTTGATGCGGAACGGCACGCGCTGACTGGCGAGCTCCGCTCTCTCCCGGAAACCGGGACGACGCCCCTCCGGCTGAGACGGGGCCCGAGTGGGCCCGGACCCCGTCTCCTCAGTTCTCATCTATGCGACGGCGACGGTCAGGTCCTCGCCGAACCACTCCATCGAAAGCGCCGAGAGCGTGCCGTCCGCGTGCATCTCCTCGACGATGCGAGAGATCTCCGCGACGAGGCTCGTTGGATCCAGGTCGGAGCTTCTGTCGATGGCCACCGCGAGGGGCTCATAGAAGAGCGTTCCCGGCAAGACCTGGATCTCCTTTCCCTTCTTCACGGCGCTCTCCAGCGTTGTCACCGACGAGATGACCGCGTCCACGCGGCCCTGCTCCAACTGCTCGATGGCCGTCGTGTCGGTGTCGGTGGCGACGATCTCGGCATCGTCGATCACGAAGTCGAACTCGTAGCCGGGCACCTCAAGGGTCTTTTGCAGGTAATAGTCGTACGTACAGCCGCCACACACCCCGATGGTCTTGCCATCGAGGTCCGTCGCCAGATCGGTGACCGAGGAGTCACCCTCATGCACGGCCACGGCGGCGGGAGTGAAGTAGTAGGGCGGGGTGAAGTGGAGGACCTCGGCGCGCTCCGGAAGAACCGTCATCGAGCCGACGCTCACATCCCATCGCCCATTCCAGTTGCCGGCGATGATCGTCTCCCACGCCGGTGTCTCCCACCCGACCTCGACGCCCAGCCGGTCGGCGATCTCGGTGGCGACATCGATGTCGAACCCCTCGTACTCGCCGGTGTCCTCGTTCAGGGACGACTGCGGCGGGTACGCCGGGTCGGTGGAGACCCTGAGGACCCCCTCTTCCCTGACGGAGGCCAGGAGGTCCTGCTGCCCGCCGCCACCGCCGCCACCGCCACCCTCGCCGCCGCCGTCGCCGTCGCCGCCGCACGCCGTGGCCAGCAGGGCCATCGCGGCCAGGACGACCAGTACTGCCCTCAGTCGAGATCTACGCATCTCCCCCCTCCTCATGGGACTCGGTTCACTGCCCTAGCTCCCAGGCGAACTATAGGAGCGAGCTCCGAAGGGGGCAACGCAATGTTTCCCCCGCGAGCGCCGGCACGAGCCCATTCAGCCTTCTTGGAGGCGGACCCACCGGCCGGCCTGAGCCCGGTAGACGTGGACCCGGGCGGCCCCCGGGGCGAGCTCGCCGGTCGGTTCGAACACGTAGGTGTTGGCCAGCCCGTCGAACCGGTCGACGCTCGACAGCGACCTCAGCACCTCGGCCCGGGTGACGGCTCCCTCCCGGAACGCCTGAACGAACATCCGCGCCACATCCCATGCCTCCGCCGCGTACGGCCCCGGGGGCAGCCCGAAGTCGGCCTGGTAGTCCTGGATGAACCGCTGGGCGGCGAGCTCCGTCGCCGTCGACAGATCGGCACACGGGCAGGCCGCCACGGTCCCGCCCCCGGCTGCCCCGGACGTTGACAGGTAGGTCCCGTCCTTCATCCCGTCCGCCCCCACGAAGGCCACGCGTCGAAGGCCCCCGTCCACCAGCCGCCGGCGGACCAGCGCTCCCTGGCCGGACAGGCCGCCCCACACGACGACGCCGCACCCGGCGTTGCGGACGGCATCCGCGACGCCGGCCGGGTCTCCGTCATCCGCCACCACCCTTGATCGGAGCACGATCCGGGTTCGAAGCTCACCACCGACCGACCGAAGTAGGCCCGACGCCACCTCGCTCCCATCGCCCAGCAGGCATGCGCCGCGTCGCGTCGTTCCCGGCAGGGAATCCACGAAGGCCGCCAAGGCCGCACCTAGGCGGGGATGGTCTGCCACCGCCCGCCGCCACGTGGTCCAGCCGGCCTTCGCGAGGTCCGGGCCAAGGGTCGACAGCGTGATCGTGGGAACCTCTGCCGCATCGAGGACGTCGCCCACGGCTCGCTGGGCGGTGAGGAACGGGGCGCCGATGGCCCCCACGAAGGCGGGGTCGGCGGCCACCTTCCGGGCGACGAGGGTCGCGGTCTCCGGGTCTCCCTGCGTGTTCAGGGCGACCAGCTCCACCTCCACGTCGAGGTCGCCCGACAGCCCCGCAGTGTCGAACGCCAGTTTCGCGCCCTGGAACGCCGGGGCCGTGCGCAGAGCCGCGTCCTCCGCCGAGAGGTTCTGGAGGAAGGCGATCTTGACGTGCGCCACCGAGCGGGCCGGACGAGAGGCGGGGCCGCGGACGCCCGACTCTCCCGTGCAGGCACCGAGGATGACCACAGTGGCCACCATCACGACTGGCCTCAAGCGCACTGGTGCTGTGCCTCCGGAGCTGCGGGCAACTTCCCAGGGTGACTTCAGTGTATTGACGTACGCGAGGCTGCAGGGATTCGGCTTCGGTGTCGGAGCCGGGTGATAGCCTCGAACGTACGTTTGAAGGAGGAGGGTCCGACCTGCACCCAACACATCACTTCGAGCGGGTTGAGCGGTTGCTGGGCCAAGGGAGGAACGACAGCGAGATTTCGCGCTTGACCTCCATCCCGAGGGGGACCGTCCGAGATTGGCGACGAAGGGGACGCCCTGGTGCGTACTACCGTGACTCTGCCCTCGACTGCGTAAGGTGCGGGCGCGGAGGGGCAGACATGGGGACGTACGCGTACCTTCTGGGGCTCTATCTTGGCGACGGCTGCATCTCCAAGGATCCCCGCACGTACAAGCTTCGGATCGTTCTTGACGTTCGTTACCCCGGGATCATCGACGAAGCTAGCAAGGCCATCGCCGCGATGCGCCCCGCGAAGCCGGCCAGGGTCGGGCTGGTGCGGAAGGTCGGGTGCGTGGAGGTCTACGCCTGCTGGCAACACTGGCCCTGTCTGTTACCTCAGCATGGTCCGGGCCGAAAGCACCTACGCATGATCCGGCTGGCCGGATGGCAAGAGCGGGTGGTCGCAGCCAACCCCCAGTTCCTCCTTCGCGGCCTGATCCACTCGGATGGCTGCCGCGCGATGAACCGAGTGTGGGCTGGCAGGTACAGCTACCCGAGGTACTTCTTCACGAACCGCTCCGATGACATCCTTCAGATCTTCCGCCCCGCCTGCGATGCGCTGGGCATCAGGTACCGGAACTCGAAGCCGGACACCATCTCCGTCGCAAGATGGGAGGATGTGGCGGCTCTCGACACATTTGTAGGTCCGAAGGCGTGACGAACCGGCAGCCCGGTAGACTTCGTTTTACAGCCGGGATGGCGAAACTTCGGTAACCGCGCGGGTCTCAAACACCCGTGGGCTTCGGCCCTTGAGGGTTCGAATCCCTCTCCCGGCACTCATACCACATGGCCCTCGCGGACCAGTGCGCCGGTGGCGAACCGCTCCAGCGAGAGGGTCGAGACGTCCACGCTGCGGGCCCCGCCGTCCACGATCATCTCGGCCAGGAGCTTGCCCACGATGGGCGCGTGCTGGAACCCGTGGCCGCTGAACCCGTTGGCCAGGTATAGGCCCCGAGGACCGGCCACCGGTCCGACGATGGGATGCCGGTCCGGGGTCATCTCGTACAGGCCGGCCCACATCGACGCGATCCCGGCCTGCTCCAGCGGAGGGAACACGCGGACCGCCGTGGGCAGCAGCTCCTCCGCCACGAACCCCTCATCGACGGACGTCTCGAACGAGGCGCGCTCCCTGGAGCTCCCCATCCCCATCAGCACCCCGGGACCCTCTCGATGGAAGTAGAAGCTGGTCTCGGCGTCGATCACGAGCGTCCTCCGCTCCGGGGCGCCGGCAAACGGCCCGGTGACCACGACGTTCCGGGGGATGGGCTCCAGGGGCAGCTCGACGCCACACGTCGCCGCCAAGAGACCGGCCCACGGGCCGGCCGCGTTCACCACGACGGGAGCCGAAACGCCGCCGGCGGGCGTCGCGACGCCGGTCACGCGGCTCCCCGCCGTCTCGATGGCGGTCACTTCCACGCCGGTCTCGATCTCCGCGCCCGCCCGCCGGGCGGCCCTCGCGTAACCGGTCGTGAGGCCCGAGGGGTCGGCGATCCCGTCGTCGGGGCAGAAGGCCGCGCCCACCAAGCCCTCCGTGGAGATCCCCGATGCGATGGCCGCCGCCTCCTCCGGAGCGAGCAGCCGGGCGTCCACGCCCATCGACCGCTGGAGATCGGCGGCGGCAACGAACCCCTTCCACGCCTCCTCGCTGCGGATCAAGAACAGGTAGCCGTCCTGCGTCACGTCGAGTGGCAGCCCGTGGGTCTCCTCGAAGGAGAGGATCATGGGGACGCTCGCCAGCGAGAGGCGGACATTCAGTTCACTGGAGAACTGGTGTCGGAAGCCGCCGGCGCACGCGCCGGTCGAGCCGGTTCCCAAGGCGTGGGCCCGCTCCAGCAGGAGGACCCTCCCGGCGCCGGCCGCGGCCAGGTGGTAGGCGGCGCTCGCGCCGACCACGCCCCCGCCCACCACGACGACATCGGCAGTCCTCACGACGTCAGCCGGTCCGCGACGGCCCGGGCCACGACGAGGTCCTCGAAGGCCACCCCCACCGACTTGAACACCGTGACGTCATCGGGGCCGCGACGAACGGGCGCGCCCCCCATGACCTCCGCGAGGTCCGCCACGACGTGGTCCGGCCCCACCACCCCGGCCCGGATGGGGATCAGGAGGTCCCCCGCCTCGGCCAGGGCGACCTCTCGGGTCTCGACGACCACTCGTCCCCGGCGGATCGTTTCGTCGTCCACCTCCCGAGTGTCCGGTGTGTAGGCGCCAACGGCGTTCACGTGCGAACCGTCCGGAAGCTGCCCACCGTCGAACACCGGGGTGGGGCTCGTGGTGCACGTGCAGACCAGGTCGGCTTGCGCAACGGCTTCGGGCGTCCCGGTCCTGGCCTCGAGGCCCATCTCGCGGGCGGCCCCCGCCAGCTCCTCAGCCCGCGCCTCGGCCCTCGACACGACGGTTACCCGCTCCACGGGCCGCACGGCCCGCATGGCGCCCAGGTGCGAGCGGGCCTGGGTCCCCGCCCCGAAGATGACGAGGCGGGCGGCGTCCTGCCGGGCCAGGTGGCGCGTGGCCAGACCCGAGACGGCGCCGGTGCGGATGGCGGTCAGTGCGGCGCCGTCGATGGCAGCCTCGGGGTCCTGGGTCTGGCGAGCGAACAGAACGTACAGCCCCTGGATCAGTGACCGCCCGCGTCCTGGATTCGACGAAGTGACCGTGACGACCTTCACCCCGGCCCCCTCGGCTCCGGCCGCCGGCATCGTGATCAGTGTGCCCCACGGCGTGTCGACGTGCGCGCGCAGCGGCGCTGCAGGGAGCGATCCCGACCCGAATGCCGTCTCGAGCGCGTCGATGGCTGCCTCCATGGGGAGCAGGCGCGCGAGATGATCGGCGTCGACGAACGGGATCGACGTCAAAGCTCCCCCAGGTACGCCTCCCGCATCAACGGGTTCTCGAGGAGCGCCTGGGCGGTGTCGGCGAGAACGATCTGTCCGGTCTGGAGCACGTAGCCGCGGTGCGCGACCGACAGCGCGACGTTCGCGTTTTGTTCCACTACGAAGATCGTCGTCCCCTGCTCGTTCACCTGCTTGATGATTTCGAAGTTCTGCTGGACGAGGATCGGCGCGAGTCCCATGGAGGGCTCGTCCATCAGCAACAGCTTCGGCCGAGCCATCAGGGCCCGCCCGACCGCTACCATCTGCTGCTCGCCGCCGGAAAGGGTGCCGGCGCGTTGCCCGAGCCGCTCCTTGACCCGAGGGAACAGCGAGAACACGCGGTCGAGGTCGTCCTCGAGGGCATCACGATCGCGTCGGAGGAAAGCGCCGATCTCGAGGTTCTCCCGGACCGTCATGCGCTTGAACAGGCGCCGGTTCTCCGGAACCATCGACACGCCGCGCTCGACAAGTCCCTGCGTCGGCAACCCGTTCACGCGCGTCCCGTCGAGGATCACATCGCCGGATGATGGCACGACGTAACCGAGGATCGTCTTCAGGGTCGTTGTCTTCCCGCTCGCGTTCCCGCCGAGCAAGCACACGATCTCACCCGAGCGGATCTCGAGGCTCACGTTCCGCAGCACCTGGACCGGTCCGTAGTGCGTGCTTACGTTGTGGAGCGCGAGGATCACGCCATCCGTGCTCACCCAACAGCCTCCTTGCGACCGAGGTATGCCTCGATCACCCGTTCGTCGTGCGCGACCTCGTCGTAGGTCCCCTCGGCAATCTTCCGCCCGTAATCGAGCGCCACGACGCGGTCGGAGACGCCCTTGACCACCCGCATGTCGTGCTCGATCACGAGGATCGTGTACCCGCGTTCGTCCCGGAGCTTTCCTATCAGCTCGGTCAACTCCTGCGTCTCCCGTGGGTTCATGCCGGCAGTGGGCTCGTCCAGCAGAACCGTCTTGGGGTCCGACGCCATGGCCCGCGCGATCTCGAGGCGCCTCCGGTTCGCGTAGGAGAGCGCCATCGCAAGCTGATCGAACCGGTAGCCGACGAGCCGATTCCCGAAGAAGCCCAGGGTATCCTCGGCCTTCCTGCGGATCTGCTCCTCCTCACGGCGGAAGGCGGGCGTTCGGAAGATTGCGGCGAGCACGCCTGCCTTCGTCCGGCAGTGCTGGGCCACCATCACGTTCTCGCGGACCGTCATCTCCGGGAACAGCCGGACGCTCTGGAACGTCCTGGCGATGCCGCGTTCGAGGATCGCGCTCGGCGGCAGGCCGAGGATGTCGACGCCCTCGAACTCGACCCTCCCCTCGTCGGTTGGGATCAGTCCGGTGATCAGATTGAAGAGCGTCGTCTTGCCGGCCCCGTTCGGCCCGATGACGCTGACGATCTCGCCCTTGTCGACGTGAAGGTCGAGCCCGTCGATCGCGCGCACGCCTCCGAACGACTTCCCCAGGCCGGTGATGTCGAGGAGCGCCACCACCGCTTCCTCACTCGCCAGAGGCCGTCACGGTTGCTTTGGCGGCCTCTGCGCGGAGCCACGAGTCCTGAACGACTTCCTCCTCGTGCAGCTCGCGCGCCCTCCGGCGGCTGGGGATCAAGCCTTCGGGGCGGCGGAGCATCATCACGATGAGGAGCGCCCCGTACAGGAGGTACCGGAACTCTTGGAACTCTCGGAGCAGTTCCGGGAGCGCCACCAAGATCAGCGCGCCGACGATGACCCCGGGGATGCTCGCCATCCCGCCGACGATGATGATGATGAGGACGGTGAACGACACGATCACGTTGAAGCTCGCGGGGAAGATCGACCCGACCTTCACGGCGAACAGCGCGCCGGCGAAGCTCGCGAGCATCGCTCCGATCACGAACGCCCAGAGCTTGGCGGCGACGGTGTTCACGCCCATGGCCTCCGCGACGCGCTCATCCTCGCGCATCGCCATCCAGGCTCGCCCGATCCGGGAGTCCTGGAGCGCATAGACGATGTAGCCGGCCAGCAGCGCAAAGGCGAGGATCGCATAGAAGAACAGCTCGGGTCCGCGGAACTCGATCGGGCCGATGGCGATGTCGGGGACCCGCAGGATCCCCTGGGCGCCCCCGAAGATCGGCTTCAGCGCGTCTGACAGGAACAGGATTCTCGCGATCTCGCCAAACCCGAGCGTGACGATCGCGAGGTAGTCCCCGCGCATCCGAAGCACGGGCGTACCCACGAGCAGGCCGGCCCCCACGGCGGCGACGATGACGAGCGGCAGGGCCACCCAGAACGAGAGCTCCGGTGCGAAGGCCTTCGACGCGGGGGAGGTGAGCACCGCCATCGAGTAGGCGCCGACGGCGAAGAACGCCACGTAGCCGAGGTCGAGGAGGCCGGCGAGGCCGACCACGATGTTCAAGCCGAGGGCCATCAGGAGGAAGATCCCGGCGATGTTCAGGACCTCGGTGAGGAACGGTCCCAGGATCCGGGGCAGGATCCCGAGGACCGCGACCAAGGCCACGAGTACACCGGCGGCCGCAAGGCGGCGTTGGTCGGGCTCCATGGCCCCGATCCACTCTCGTACCGCCCGCGGCTGGTCCCTGAGCCACAGGCCGAGGCCGAACAGGCCCAGGCCGATCGCGATCGCGCTGGGCAGACGGAGCTCCCCGGTGGGCGCGTAGAGAGCGTCCTGCACGCGACCGAGCTGGGCACCGCGGAGGATCTGCGACACGAGCGCCTCGAGCACGCCGAGCATGACCACGACGAGGAGCGCCCGGAACAGCGGGCGGCGCCATCGCTCGCCGAGGAGGCGCGAGGCGCCGCCGGCCACGCCGAGGATCACGGCGAAGACGAGCCCGATCAAGATGCCGACGACGAGCGTCTGCCCGTACGTGAGGATGTCGAGGAGCTCCGGCGAGATCCGCGTGAAGATGTCGCGCACGTCGAAGGTGTCGATGAGCGCCACGAAGACCCCCAGCACGACCCCCGTGAGCAGTCCCGCGACCCCTCCGGCGATGACGTTCCTCGCGCCCGGCGTCGGCTCGGCGAACCCCTTGAGAACCGGGGGCGGCTGCCCCGCCAGGACGCCGAAGACGAACGGGACGGCGAGCAAGAGGATGTCGCCGAAGGACAGGGGGCCGACGACGAGCCCCGCTTCGTCGAAGGACTGCACCATCCCGACCGCCGAGATGAAGACGGCCGTGAGCCCCCCGAGCAGGCCGACGCGCACGGAGCGACGGAGATCGACCTCCCGGGCCGGGAGCAGCTCCTCCCTGAGTTCGGTTTGCACGGCCTCCGCCATCAGGCGCGCTCCTCCGCGAGGCGCTCCCCGAGGATCCCGGTCGGCCGGAAGATCAGGATCATCACGAGCGCGAGGAAGGCCACGACGTCCTGGAGCTGGTGCGCGGAGGGCACACCCAGGCCGAACAGGACGAGGCTCGGCCCGAGCGACTCGATCAGGCCGAGCACGAGCCCACCGACCATCGCGCCGGCGAGGTTGCCGATCCCGCCGAGGACCGACGCGGTGAAGGCCTTGATGCCCACGAGGAAGCCGCTGAGGAAGTCCACCTGCCCGAACGTGAGCCCGTAGAGCAGCCCGCCAGCCCCGGCCATCGCGCCGCCAACGGCGAACACGAGGGCGATCGAGCGATCGACGTTGATGCCCATCAGGCTCGCCATCTCCTGGTCCTCGGAGACGGCGCGGATCGCCCGGCCCGCTTTCGTCCGCTCCACGAAGAGGTAGAGACCAATCATCATCACGATCGTGGCCACGATCACGAGACCCTGGACCTTGCCGAAGCGGAACCCCACGATCGTGAACCCGCCCTTCAGCGCCTCGACCGGCGGGTAGGCCTTCGAGTCGGCGCCGAAGAGGCCGGCGAACGTGTATTGCAGGAAGAACGACGCCCCCACCGCCGTGATGAACGGGACCAGCCGCGGCAGGCCTCGGAGGGGCCGATACGCGACCCGCTCGAGCACCAGCGAGATCGACGTGGAGGTCGCCATGGCGGCCAGCAACGCGATCAGCAGGGCGACGAACGGGAGCGATGTCCACATCGCGGTGCCGGAGAGCCCGTCCGCGACGAAGTAGCCGATCATCGAACCGGCCATGAAGACCTCGCCGTGAGCGAAGTTGATGAAGCGCAGCACGCCGTAGACCATCGTGTAGCCGAGTGCGACGAGCGCGTACACCGCGCCCTGGCTCACACCGGCGACGATCAGGCCGCGCCACTGAGCGGCCGTGAGCCTGCCGCTGGTGATGCTCTTGTAGCTCCCCCATGCCACGGCGACGAGCGCAACAACGCGGACAAACCACAGGAAGGCGTCGACCCCCGACAGCCTTCCCGCCCGGCGTGCCTTGAGTCCTACACTCTCGGCCATGTCATCGCCAGCGGTGACCTACCATCGCCCGGCTCGGTTTGCAAGAGGAGGGGTATCCGCTCGTGCGGCTACCCCTCCCCTCGATCCGCGAGCCGATCCTAGGGCTCGAAGGTGTACAGGACGTTCGCCCGCACCTGGTCGATGGTCTTCTCGGCCTCGGTGTTCTGAACGACGTCGATGGCCGGGTCGGCACAGTCGCCGAATTCGTCGCACGTGATCGACCCGGTGAGGCCCTGGAACCCGGACGTGGCCGCGACGGCGTTGCGGAACCCTTCGCGATCGATGTGAACGGTGCCGTCCTCCTCCTCCACGGCGACCTCCTCGATCGCCGCGAAGAGCACGTTCGCGGCGTCGTACGCGTGAGCGTGGAAGGCCTGGATCGGCTTCTCGCCGAACTGTGCCTCGTACTTCCCAACGAACTCCGTGTAGTCCGAGCCCGTCGGCGTCTGCGGACCGGAGAAGTACATCCCCTCGGTCTGCGGGAGCTCGACGTAGGTGTCGGACAGGAGCCCGTCGGCGCCCATCAGGACGGCCGCTTCGAGTCCCGCGACGTCCTTCGCCTGCGCCGCGATGAAGTCGCCCGCCGGCTGGAAGATCGGGAAGTACACCAGCTCGGCTCCCGCGGCCGCGACCTCCGTGAGCACCGGCTTCATGTCCTTCTGGTCCACACCGACCGAAGTCGCGAGCACGACCTCCCCGCCGAGCTCCTGGAAGCTCGCCCCGAACGCGGTCGCGAGGCCCTCGGTGTACGGGTCGCCATCGTGGATCGTGGCGGCCTTCGTGACCCCCAGCTCGGAGAAGACGAAGTTCGCCGCGGCCGCTCCCTGGATCTCGTCGTTGTGGGCAACCCGGAAGTAACCGGGCAGATGGGCCACTGCCTCCTCACCTGCGATCGACGTGAGCAGCGGCGACGTGTTCGACCCGGAGATCATCGTGAAGCCCTCCTCCGAGAGGATCTCCATGGCCGGGATCGCCGCGCCAGAGCAGCTCGTGCCGATCACGCCGACGATCTGCGGGTCGGCCACGATGCGCTGTGCTCCCGTGGTGCCCTGCTCGGCCGCGCACCCGTCGTCGAGCTCCACGATCTCGATCGGGTGGCCGAGCAGCTCGCCACCCTTGTCGTCGACGGCGATCTGGACGGCCCGCAGCTGGTC
>JBOGVG010000252.1:0-3926 GCA_050692435.1 Actinomycetota bacterium | reverse complement strand
GGGTCGACCATGCAGGAGGAGACGTCCACGGCTTCGAACGCCGACGCCGGCACGGTCTTCAGCTGGTTCAGCAGGGCGTTGCGCCACCGCCGGTCGCGGGTCCCCTGGAAGTACCAGTCGGAGCCGTTGTCGGCCAGGATCAGCCCGAACCGCTTCATCGCCCGGAGCACGGCCCGGGCCTTGGGGCTGAATCCGGACAGATCGAACCCCGCCTTCAAACGGAACCTGGCGCCCATCGGCGGACACTGCTGGTCGGACGTTCCCGCGTCGTGGCGGGCCGGCCACACGTGCCGGTTCCGCGTGCACTGGGCGGTGAACCGGATGGCGTGTGCGATCGATCCCACCTTGACCTCGTCGAACCGAACCAGGCCGGCGAGGATGGGGAGACCGGCCGCATCGGCCGAGGTCCATCCGTCGGGCCGAAGCCCGTTGGACGACAGGTCGAAGACCGCCCCGCTCCCAGCGGTGGGGTTGCCGTGGTTCCAAACCGCGTCGAAGAGCTCGTAGAGCGTGCAGGTGCTCTTGTTCACGATGAGCGCGTGGCGGTCCGAGCCGTTCTCGATCGGGGTCCTCGGCCCGAACGGATACCCGACCCGGTCGCTCTCACTCGCGTATCGGAACCTGATCCGCACGGTCCGATGGCGGTTGGAGACGACGTCGTACGGCAGCCCGTAGCTCGGCGGCCCGAAATCCGGGTGGAGGTTCGTCGAGCCCGCGCGCATCGATGCAACCCACGTTGCGCTCTCCGGATGCACGGGGAGCGAGTCCACACGCGTGTTCCAGATGTTGTCGGCCGGGAAGACCGCGCAAATCGTATCTGGGACCGGCCGGAGAACACTCACCTGCGCATGTGCCGCGGCCGGCACCCCCACCACGAGGAGCGAGGCCATCATGCAGCCGAGTGCCTGCCGGTTCCGCACGATCAGGTCATCGGCATCGGCACCGCCGGAGCTTTACCTGAAGCGTCTGGCCGTTTCGCCTGGAGCCGGCGGTCGGACTCGAACCGAGAGACTTCAGTCCGGCCGGTCGAGGTTCAACTAGCGAAGGACCCCATGAACCACGGTGTCGAGAAGGAGCCAACCGAATCCGAAGAGCCAAGCAATGGCCGCAAGTGGAGCGGCGAGGTAAACGCGCCTGGGCCACCGTAACGCGATCCCGATCATCAAGCCCAGGATTGCAATCAGCGCTTTCAGCCAGATCCAATTCGAGGGCTCGCTGAAACGGCCACTCGCCTCTATGCACAGCCGAATATTTTGGTCGAGATGTCCGACCTTGCAGGTGAAACTGGGGAGACGCGTTGCCGCCACCGCAACGCCTCCCGAGAAGAGGATCACGAGCGAGAGCGTCCAGTTTGTAGGCCCATCGAACTGGGTGGGTCGCAAGGAGACGCGCCGGGCAATTGCAATGCCCACAAGACCAATCGGAACGGCGATGAACCAAACAAGTGCCGCTAGTCCCGGAGGAAAGCGACACCTGTTCGTGCAAAGCAAGTCATCCCAAGAGGCGAAGAGGAACGCAGCGCTCGTTACAACGAGACAGCCAGCCGTTGTGTATCCGGCAATGCGTCCTGGCTTCGAAATAGGATCCGGCGGCGGCCATCGTTCTCGACGACGAGAGTTCCGTCTACGTTCACCGGGCTCCATGGGCGCGAAATCCAGTCACATCATGAGGGACTGAGAGTACTTCCCGCGCCAATCGTATTCGCTCCCTCCGAGATGCTCAGAGACCCTCTCTGGGTTCTGTCCCCCTTCGTGCCCTACCGCGCCTCGAGCGGGCGGCTGTGATCGCCGGTAGAGCTCTGACCTGTAGCTTCCCTTGAGCTGGCGGTCGGATTCGAACCGACGACCTGCTGTTTACAAGACAGCTGCTCTGCCAACTGAGCTACGCCAGCCTGCGGCCGAGTGTACCGCTCAGCTCCGGCGAGACGGCAGGACGAAGGCGTAGAGGACTGCCGCCAACGAGGCCGCGGCGTTCAGCGAGGCCACCCGCCCGCGCATGGGCAGCCGGACCAGCTCGTCGCACGCTTCGCGCGTCAGTCGGGAGAGCCCCTCGCCCTCCGATCCAACGACGAGAGCTACCCGACCGGGCGGGCACGGCCGATCGTACACGGTCGCCTCGGCCCCCTCGTCCAGTCCCACGACGAAGAACCCAGCCTCCTTCAGCCGCTCGAGGGCCCGGGCGATGTTGGCCACCCGGGCGTGCGGCAGGTGGAGCAGCGCACCGGCGGAGGCCTTCACCGCGGCGGGTGTGACGGCCGCCGCCCGCTTGATCCTGGTCACCAGTACAACTGCGCCGGCCGCCTCGGCCGCCCGCGCGGCCGCTCCGAGGTTCTGGGGGTCGGTGATCCCGTCGAGCACCACCACGACGTCATCCTCGCCGTACTGCCAGGAGGCGAGGTCCCGCTCGCCGAGCTCCAGCGAGGCCTCGACCAGCGCCACCACCCCATGGTGGTCCCGGTCGAACGCGTCGAGCTCCCTTCGGGAGGCCTCGCGAACCGGAACCCGCCGCTCGGTCGCCGCATCGAGCAGATCCTGGAGCGCCGGCGTGGACCGGGATCCTCGAGCGACCAGGATCTCCCGCGCCCGACCGGCCCGCACCGCCTCCAACGCGGCCCGCCGACCTGCGACCAGGCCCCCGGCCGCGGGGTCCGTTTGCGGGCGCCCACGCACGCGGCTCACCCGCCGGTCAGCACGGCGAGCGCGATGCATCCGACCCCATCGCCGGTGAGCCCCAGGCCCTCGGGCCGCGTGGCCTTGACCGACACCCGGTCCACGCCGATCCCCAGCGTCGCCGCCACGTTCCGCTGCATCTCCCCTCGAGCGGGGGCGATCGCCGGGCGCTCGGCGATGACCGTGACGTCCGCGGAGTGGGGACTGAGGTCCCGATCCCGAACCACGGCCACCGTCCGCGCCAGCAGGTCCATCCCGGCCATCCCGGCAACCGAGGGATCGCCCTCGGGGAAGTGCTCCCCGAGATCCCCCAGCGCCGCCGCGCCGAGTAGCGCATCGGCGAGGGCATGGCACACGACGTCGCCGTCTGAGTGGCCGACGAGGCCCGGTTCTCCGGGGAACCGTACGCCGCCGAGGAACAGGGCCCGTCCCTCGGTGGCCCGGTGCACGTCGAACCCCAGGCCCGACCGGAACTCAGTCATGTGCCCTCACGTGTATCTGCTCGGTCACCCACGTGCTCGCTCCGCCGCGAAGAGCTCCGCGAGCGCCAAGTCCTCCGGCGTGGTGATCTTGAAGTTGTCCGGATCACCGGCCACGGCCGCCACGCGATACCCCGCCCACTCCAAGGCCGCGGCGTCGTCGCTGAACTCCCGCCCGGCCTGCGCGGCGCGGCCATGGGCGTCGCGGAGCGCGGACGACTGGAACGCCTGTGGGGTCTGGGCCAACGCCAGCTCCTCTCGGGACCCCTCCGTCCGAACGACGAACCCGCCGCGCACCCGCTTGGCCGTATCCGTCACCGGAACGACCGGGATGGCACCGGCCGCGTCGGGGCTAACCTCGAGCGCCCCCAGCACCAGGACGAACAGTTGGGGCGAGGCGAACGGGCGCGCGGCGTCGTGGCACACCACGAACGAGACCCGATCGGGAACCGCCGCCAGCGCTTTGGCCACCGATACGTGACGCGAGTGCCCTCCGGTCACGACGACCACCGGCTTTCCCGGCGCCAGGATCGTGCGGGCGGTCCGCTCGTGGCCGCTCGGGACCGTCACCACGAGGGACGCGACGGCGGGGCAGGCGGCAGCGGCCTCCGCGGCGCGCACGACCATCGGCGTCCCCGCGACCTCGAGGAACGCCTTGGGCTCAGCCCTTCCGAGTCGTTCCCCCGACCCGGCGGCCAGCACGATCGCGACGGCCCCCGCCGTCACGAGCCGGCCGGCTCCTGGAGATTGGCGAAGACCATCCGGCCGGTCACCGTGG
>JBOGVG010000251.1:0-6799 GCA_050692435.1 Actinomycetota bacterium | reverse complement strand
CTGCGTGAGAGGGCCGCACGTCCGCCGCCCGCGCTACAGCCGTGCCGCGTAGATGTTCTGGTCCAGGCCGCCCATCGAGAGGCAGGGGTCGCTGATCAAGGGCGAGGAGTACGTGAGCGCGTTGATGTCGTTCGGCACGTAGGTACACGGCTGCAATACGTCGAAGCCGTCGTGGTCGTCGTCGGCCCCGGTCTCGCGGGGATCGGCCCCCGGGACGAGGTCCCGCGAATCGGTCCACGTCACGTTCACTCCGCCCAGCACAGCCGACACGTAGAGATAGTCGCCCCAGAAGCCGAAGCGCCTGGACCCATGGGTCTCCCAGCCGAAGTTGCTCCCCGCCGTGCTGATGACCGACTCCGACCATGTCGCCCCACCGTTCGAGGAGCGGGCCACCATGGCTTGGACCACGTCTCCAGAGTTCACGCCGCCGGCCGTGTTCCCCGGGGGGCGATCCGGCGAGTAGGCGGGGTCCCTCCGCGAGTCATAGAAGATCACGGTGATCGTCCCTCCAGCCGACGCGACGTCCGGGAACCACTGGTGACCGACGGGGACGGCGTCCAGCGTGGTCGCCGGGGTTGGGAAGTTGACGCCATCGGGCGAGTTCCGCACGAAGATCTTGGCCTGGCCGGTCGGCAGCTCGGCCCCGTACACCACATGTACACCGCTCGCGTCGGCGGCCACCGCCGACGAGCTGAAGAACCGGGAGTACGTGAACCCGGTGGGGCAGGCAAAGGGACCATCCCCGCACTCGTACGAGCCGTTCCCGCTGAACTGATTCGAGTCGAACAGCGTGATGGAAGCGACGCGGATGGCCCGTCCGAAGGACGCGCCCCCGTCTGTGGACTTGAGCAGCCAGATGGCGGAGCCAGCTCGTCCCGCCTGCGGATACGTCAGGAACGTGAGGTAGACCGCTCCGTCCGGCCCCACCCCCAGGTCGGCGAAGGACGCCGTGCCGAGCGCCACCGGCGTGACCCTGATCGGGCGGGAGTAGGAGAGGCCGTGGTCGGTCGATCGCGAGAACAGGACAGCGTTGGTGGGAGCGAAGCCGTCGTACTGGGACCAGGCGACGTAGACGTTCCCGTCATGCGAGCCACCGCTCTGGTCCACGGTCAGGTTGATCTTGTCCTGGAACAAGCCGGTCAGGAACAGGCCGGAGGGCGTCCCCTTCTTGATTAGCACCGTGCGGTCGTAGGTCGCGCCGTCGTCCAGGTACCTTGCCGCAAAGACCGATCCGTTCACGGGACCGGACCGGTTGAAGCAGATGAACGCGTAGAACAGTCGGCCCTCGCGGTCGAAGGCCTGAGTGGGGTCGCCGGCCGCGGCGCAGGACCCGTGGACCGGCGAGGCCAGGCCGGCGGACGAAGTATCGGCGAGATAGCCCGGGACCAGGCTATTGCTCCAGGTGTCTCCCCCGTCGATGGACCGGTAGTATCCCGTCCACACGTCGCCGTTCTCGATGGCCGCGCAATAGTCGTTCGCACCCGCCACCACCACCTGGGGATTCCTGGGATTCACGGCGACCGTCGGCTCGTTTTGACTCCGCCGACCTGTACTGCAGCTCGCCATCGTGGCGTCGGTTTCGCCATCCGACCGGAGATAGCTTCCTGACATGTGGTCTCGGGTTACACGTGTGTCCGGCGCCAAGGCCTGCGAGGGTGGTGACAGGGCCACCACGAGCAAGAGGGCTGTCAGCGGGAACAGGACGCGACGTCTCATCGCAACCTCCCTTCCGTCGAGGGTCCGGGGCGAGGCCATGCAAGAATGACCCGGTCGGGCCGAATCACGCAAATCGGAGGTTGGACGCGTGGACATCGTGAACCAGCAGGTCGAGGAATACATGCGAGGCCTCCTGGCCCGCCACGACGAGCCGGTACTGCTCGAGATGGAGGCCGAGGCGGAGGCGAACGGCTTCCCCATCATCGGGAGAATCGTCGGCGTCACGGTGGAGGTGCTGGTCCGGTCGGTGGGCGCCAGGCGGGTGTTCGAGCTGGGCTCGGGCTTCGGGTACTCGGCGTACTGGTTCTCGCGTGCGGTGGGGCCTTCCGGTGAGGTCCACTGCACCGACGGCGACCCGGAGAACGAGAAGATGGCCCTCGACTACCTGGGCCGGGCCAGGCTGGCCGAGCCGATCCGGTGGCACGTGGGCGAGGCGGTAGAAACTCTCGAGGCCACGGACGGCGAGTTCGACGCGGTCTTCAACGACATCGACAAGCCCGACTACCCCAAGGCGTGGAAAGCGGCGCGGGAGCGGATCAGAACGGGCGGCCTGTACATCTGCGACAACGTGCTCTGGTACGGACGAGTGGCCGTCCCCGACCCCGAGGACACCAGGCCCCACTACACGAAGGCGGTCCTCGAGCACAACCGCCTGATCGCCGAGGACGAACGGTACCTGTCGATCATCGTCCCCACCCGCGACGGCGTCATGGTCGCCCTCCGGATCCGATGAATCGGTTTGCCACCGGCAACGCCCTTGCTGCGCTTCAGGGTGTCCATGCGTTCTTCGTTGGCGCCCCGTTCCTATATCTCTTTGGCCTGACTTTCCTCGACAACACCGATAGTTCAGGTCTGGATCGGTTTCCGATCGTTGTGGGTGCCGTGGGCGTCTGGGCGCTGGCTGTCATCCTGTGGCTCAGGAGGCGTCCGCTCGACACGACCAGCCTCAAGGCTCTGGTTGCCTCCTACAGGGGAATGTTCTATCTGGATATCGGCGTGGCAGAAGTCCCCGTCTTGGTTGGCTTCGCGGGATTCTTCCTGACGGGCGAGCTGTCGGTGTATCTCCTTGGCATGGCCCTCGGGTTGCTTGCCCTGGCGCTCGTCGCGCCGACCCGGGCCCAACATCCAGCGGAGACAGCGGCAGATCGCGGCGCAAGGATCGTCCCTATCTCTGCTCGAAGCCCTGATCGGGCCGCCGTCCGGGTCGCGTGACGAGGCATCCTGAGCTCGATCGCTTCGCGCTCGGGTAGACTCCGCGCGGCCGCAGGAGGCCACACGTACTGAGGCCATACGAATGAAGACGTTCGCGCACGACATCGTCATCGTGGGGGGTGGGGGCGCCGGCCTCCGGGCGGCCATCGCCGCCGCCGAGGTCTCGGACGCCCTGAGCGTCGCCGTGGTCTCCAAGGTCTATCCGATGCGGAGCCATACCGTTTCGGCCGAAGGCGGTACGGCGGCCGCCTTGGGGCCGGACGACAGCCTCGACCTCCACGCCTTCGACACGATCCGCGGCAGCGACTACCTGGCCGATCAGGACGCCGTGGAGGCTTTCGTGGCCGAGTGCCCGGGGGAGATCGTCCGGCTGGAGCACTGGGGATGCCCGTGGAGCCGGAACCCGGACGGGAGGATCGCCGTCCGCGCCTTCGGGGGTATGAGCGTGAACCGGACGGTGTTCGCCGCCGACAAGACCGGCTTCCACTTGCTCCACGCCCTATTCCAGACCTCCCTCAAGTACGAGCGCATCGTCCGGTACGACGAGTTCTTCGTGACGAAGCTCCTGGTGGAAGAGGGCCGGTGCGCCGGGGTGGCCGCCATCGACCTCCGCGACTCCGAGGTCCGGTGCATCCGGGCCAAGGCCGTGATCCTGTGCACCGGCGGGGCCGGACGGATCTTCTCATTCACGACGAACGGGTCGATCAAGACCGGCGACGGGATGGCCCTCGCGTACCGGGCGGACGTCCCCTTGAAGGACATGGAGTTCGTGCAGTATCACCCCACGGGGCTCCCCGGCACCGGGATCCTCATGACCGAGGCGTCAAGGGGCGAGGGGGGCTACCTGATCAACAAGGAGGGGAAACGGTTCCTCGAGGAGTACATCCCCACGAAGATGGAGCTCGGGCCGCGCGACATCCTGTCCCGGGCCATCATGCAGGAGATGGAGAGGGGAAGGGCATTCGACGGCCCCTACGGCCAGTACGTGCACCTCGACGTCAGCCATCTCGGCGAGAAGCTCATCGACGAGAAGCTCCCGTTCGTCCGAGAGCTCGCCCGCAACTACGTGGGCATCGACCCGGTCCACGAGCCCATCCCGGTCCGCCCGGTGGTCCACTACATGATGGGTGGAGTCGACACGGACCTCCTGGGCCGGACTCGCCTGCCGGGCCTGTACGCTGCGGGCGAGACCGCATGCGTCAGCATGAATGGGGCGAACCGCCTGGGGTCGAACTCCCTCAGCGAGTGCCTGGTGTTCGGGGCGAGGGCGGGAACGCAGGCCGCCCAGGACGCGCTGGAGGCCGGCCACGCCGAGGAGGGTCCCGTGGAGAAGCTGGCCCAGTCTGAGCAGGCTCGGCTGACGGCCACGTACCTGGAGAAGGAAAAGGGCAGCGAGCGGATCTCGGCGATCCGCCGAGATCTCCAGGCCGCCATGGAGCGGGGGGCCGGCGTGTTCCGCACCGAGGAGTCGCTGAAGCAGGCCGTGGAGGAGGTGCGCGGGCTGCGGGAGCGGTACCTCGACGTCGCCCTCGACGACCGCGACCGTGCCTTCAACACCGAGCTCGTGTCGGCGCTCGAGCTCGGCAACATGGTCGACGTGGCGGAGGCGGTGGTGCAGTCCGGCCTGGAGAGGCGGGAGTCACGAGGCTCTCATACCCGCCGGGACCACCCGGACCGAGACGACGAACGGTTCCTGAAGCACAGCCTGGCCTTCGCCACACCCGAGGCCTCCCGGATCGAGCACGGCGACGTCACGATCACGCGGTGGCCACCGGTCGAGCGGAAGTACTAGCCAGACGGAAGGTTTGGATATGGCCGAAGCGACGATCGCGATGAAGGTGGCCCGCTACCGGCCGGAACACGCCGGCGAGCCCTACCACGACGAGTACCGCGTGTCGTACCGCGAGGACATGGTCGTCCTGGACGCGCTCAACCACATCAAGGACGAGATCGATGGGAGCCTCGCGTACCGGTGGTCCTGCCGGATGGGCGTGTGTGGCTCCTGCGGCATGATGGTGAACGGGAAGCCCCGCCTCACCTGCGCGACCTTCCTCCGGGAGTTCTACCCGAAGCCGGTCGTGGTCGAACCCCTCCGGCATTTCCCGGTGATCCGCGACCTGGTCGTGGACATGACCGACTTCATGGACAAGCTGAAAGAGGTCAAGCCCTGGATCATCCGGAGGGAGGAGAAGCCGGTCGAGGAGGGCGAGTACCTCCAGACGACCGAGGAGATCGACGCCTACAAGCAGTTCAGCATGTGCTTCAACTGCATGCTGTGCTACTCGGCCTGCCCCGTATACGGCCGCGACCCCGAGTTCATCGGTCCGGCGGTGATCGCCCTGGCCCGGAGGTACAACCTCGACTCCCGTGATCAGGGCCGGACCGAGCGCCGGGAGGTCCTGGCGGTGGACTGGGGCATCTGGGACTGCACGTTCGTCGGGGAATGCACGGTGGTCTGCCCGAAGGACGTCGACCCGTCCGCCGCTATCCAGCGGGAGAAGGTGGCCACGACCACCGACACCATGCTGTCGGTGGTGTTGCCGTTCAAGGGCCAAGCGTGAGCTCGAGAGAGCGGCCCCGGTACCCGGTGTACGTCCCGAAGTACCCACGGAGCTGGTGGCTGGAGACCGGCCCGTATCGGCGGTTCGCGGCCAGGGAGTTCACCTCGATGTTCGTGGCGGCGTTCTCGGGCCTCCTGCTGCTGTTCCTGTTCGCCCTGTCGAGGGGACGAGAGGCCTACGAGGGATTCCTCCGGTGGCTGAAGCTCCCTGGGGTGGTCGCCATGTTCGCGATCATCCTGGTGGCGGTGGTGTACCACACGGCCACGTGGTTCCGCCTCACCGCACACATCCAGAGGATCCGGGTCGGCCGAACGGTGCTGCCCGAGGGCGTGGCGATCGCCGGGCTCGTCGTGGCCTGGATCGTGGCGTCCGGGATCGTGGCGTACTTCCACATCTGGTTCTAGCCATGGAAGAGCCCCGGGTCGAGGAGATGTCGCTCGGGGCGATCCTGGACGGGTCCGATGCCAGGGAGGTGAGGCCGCGCGGGCGGCCGGTGCGGTCGCGCGCCCACCGGCTCAGGCGGCTGCTTCATCCCGAGCCCATCTTCTGGGCGCTGTTCTCGGCGGGAGGGTTCGTGGCCGCCCTCCTCGTCCCCATCCACGTGGCCGTCCTGGGGATCGCCTTCGCCGCGGGATGGCTGCCGGACGACGCCCTCTCCTACGAGCGGGTCCTCCACCTGGTCCAGCTGCCGCTGGTGAAGCTGTACCTGTGGGCGCTGGTCGCGCTCCCCCTGTACCACTGGGCCCACCGGTTCCGGTTCGCCATCTACCACCAGTTCGGGATCGTGCGGTGGAAGCGGCTCGTCGCCGTGGCGTGCTACGGCACCGCGATCGCCGGCACGGCGGTCTCGGCGTGGGTCCTGCTCCGTCTCTGAGGGCGCTTCCCCGGACGTCGTATCCCTACGCGAGCGCCTCACAGATGTCGAAGCCGAAATGCAGCTCCGGGTGAGGGCCGCCCTCGAAGATGATGTTGTCATCCTCATCGAAGACCACCTTCCCGGCGTTCCGGATGATGAACCGGCCATCGGGTGCTCGGAACCGGATCGGAAGCCCGACGACGGTAAACGTATTCGCCTCGAAGTCCTCGAACTCCGTTAAGGACTCTTGCTCGATGAGGATCGTGCCGGTCACCAGGTTCTCGAGAGTGGCTTCGAAGTTCACGTGGGTGATGGTCTTCGCCGGATCGCCCCTCTCGTCGAAGAAGACGATGAACCTCACTCTGACCTCGAAAGACCCGGCGATGTCGAACGCGCACGTCCCTTCGTCGACGAAGGAATCTTCGAATGAGAGCGAAGCCGTGGCCGGCCTGAG
>JBOGVG010000250.1:0-15960 GCA_050692435.1 Actinomycetota bacterium | reverse complement strand
GGCCGTGGCTTTGCCGGAAGCTGAGGAACTGGTCGTGACGGCCACGGGGAAACGGACAGTGGTCGCCTGAGAAGTTGCTACCTGGCCAGGCGGTCCATCAGTCGGGTGTGGAAGGTGGCCAGGGCAGTGGCGCGTGTGATCTCGTCGGGGGTGAAGGGCGACCCCGGCCTGTACACGGCCAGTGTGCCGTGGAGCTGGATGAGTTCGGCCTGCGGCGGGGCAGCGATCTCGTCCGGGTCGGAGAGGACCTCGACCAGTGCGTGGACGGCCTCTGGCCCGCCGATCGCCCCGATGGCCTCGACGGCTCGCAGGCGGGCGTCGGCCTCCATCGAGCCGAGCCGGCCGACGAGCTCGCCCAGCCCCACGATGTTCCGGAGCAGGTCGCCGACGACCGGGTCGACCTCCGGAGCCCCGTGCAGCAGCACGTCGATCAGGAGCTCGACCGAGGAAGGTCCGATCTTCACCAGGACCTCGGTGGCGGCGGCGCGCAGTCCCGGAGCGGCCAGGACTCCGGCCAGGCGCTTTGCCACCGCGGGGGAGCTCCACTGCGTGAGCACCTCGCTGGCCACTCGCTGCACCCCGGGCTCCGGATCCTGGAGGGCGGAGACGAGGAACCCCAGGACCGCCTCGTTGTCGATGACCCCCAAGGCCTTGACCGCGCCGATCCGCACGTCCAGATCGGGGTCGGCCAGGGCCCTGCCCAGGCCGGGGACGGCCGACGGGTCTCGCAACCGCGCCAGGGACGCGGCGGCGGCAAGGCGAACGACCGCGACGGGATCCTGGAGCGCCTGGATGGCGGCCTCGACGCAGGATGGCGTCTCGCCCCATCCCGCGAGCTGTACGGCCAGCACGCGCTCCTCGATTTCGGGGGAGCCCGCGTGCTGGAGGGCAAGGTCCTGGAGCATCGCCGGGTTGGTTTGCGAGAAGACCGAGCCGAGCTCGACCTGCTCCTCCGGCCGGCAATGGCGCATGGCCGACCACACGAACTCGATGTCGGTGTCGGGCCTCGAGGCGAGCTGGGTCATCGCGGCTCGCCGGACCCGTTCATCGATATCCGAGAGGGCTTGGAGGAGGAAGGCGTCGGCGTCGGGGCCCAGTCCGCCCGTGAGTTCTTCCAGGGCCGTGACCCGCACGAGAGGATCGGGATCGCCAAGAGCCCTGGTGACCGCCGAGGACGCCTCTCCGTCGACTCGGCCGATAAGCTGAACCGCCGCCGCCCGCAGCTCCGGGGATTGATCGGTCTCCAGCACGAACCTTGCAACGTCGGTCGAGCTGGGGTCGGAGCCCTCCCCGAGCACCTCGAGGACGGCCATCCGGACCGCGGTCGAGGGATCGTCTAGGTGAGCTCGGAGGTACGGGAGCATCCCGTCCCCGCCGGCCCGCCACAGCAACCGAATGGCCTCCGGCTTGCGCGCCTCGTCCACGTGTCCGAGGAGCGCCACGAGGTCGGCCAGCCTGAGGGCGCCCAGGGCATCGACCATGGTCTCGCGAGCCTCGGGGCTCAACTCAATGGCGCGGTTGAGGACGTCCGGGGCGACCTCGAACAGCCGCAGCACGGCCACGGTGTCGGCGGCTGCGGAGGCGGTCTCCACGTCGCCCGCCCGCAGGGCCTCCCGGGCCCATCCGATGAGCGTACCCCGGTCCGCGGCGCTCATGCCGGACAGCGCGACGTGCGCGACCGCCTGATCAGGGTCGCGGAGGGAGCGTGCGAGCGACGTGATCCGCTGTGCCTCAGCCGGGTCCGGTGGGGAGACGGGGGACGGCGCCCGCATGCCGCCCGCCTCGCTCTCGGCGCGAGCCAGGCCGTCGGCGGCCGCCGTTGCCAATGCCTTGATCTCGTCGGTGGGATCCGAGACGAGCGCAGACAACGCCCGCCGGACCTCGGGGGCGTCGCTCCCGGCCAGAAGACGAACCGCTCCAAGTCGACGGGCATCCGAATGGGACAGGGCGCCTACGAGCCGTGAGACGCCGACGGCCCGCGCGAGCTCGGTGAATGGTTCGCGCTCAACCTCGCCGGGAGGGGGATCCATCTCGCCCACCGAAGCGAGCAGGGGGTCGAGCTCCGCCTCGCCGAGGATCGGCGTGGAGGCGATGAGCCCGGGCATCACCCACATGACGGTGGCCTGGGTGAGCGGCCACCTCCGTGCGCCCACCAACGGAGCGAGGAGGGCCAGGTCGCGGGAGCCACGCCCCGCGGCGAGACGGACCGCGACCGCCCGGACATCGTCGGCCGGGTCCTGAAGAGCCTGCCTGACGATGGCGTCGTCGACCCGATCGGCCCGGCTCATAAGGGCTTCCAGCGCGAGCCGGCGGAGATCCTGGTCCGGATCGAGGATCAGTGCAGCGATCTGCTCGATCTCGCTTTCGGAGGGTGCGCGGGTGGCGATCTCCTCCAGGGCCACGCGGCGATCGCGAGGATCGTGCGCGGTGAGCGACGGGCCCGGGGCCGGCGGAGGGGGTTCGGGGAGCCGCATGGGGCCCGAGGCGGCAAGGGGGGCCTCAACCTCGGCCGAGACTTCCGCCGCCGGGGCCTCGCGCGCCGAGCCTTCCGGCTGCGGGGCATCGAGTCTGGGGCCCTCGACCCCTGGGACGTCCGCCGCCCGGACTCCCGCCGCGTTCGCGGCGTCATCGTCGAGCGATCGGACCTCGGCGCGCTCCGACGGAGCCTCCGCCTCCGCGGTCGCCTGCTCATCGACCCCGGGAATGATGGGCGCCGCCTCGCCGACCTCAGCGGCAGGCTCCTGCGCGACCGCAGTGGCGGCAGGCTCTGGCGCGTCCGGCGCCGCCGCCCGAACGTGGGCGTCGGGGATCTCGGGGGCCTCCGCCGCCGGAGCCTCTCGGTCCATGCCGTCGGGGACTTCGGGGGCCTCGGCCGCCGGCGTCTCCTCTTCGACGGGGAGCGCCAGCTCCTCCGAAGGAGGCGTCTCCTCGTCCGCACGAGGTGCCGTCACCTCTGCGGGAGCAGCCTCGGCCTCCAACGCCTCCTGTGCCTTGGCCTCGACCACCTCGGGGGCCTCGGCCTCCAACGCCTCGGGTTCCTTGGCCTCGACCACCTCGGGGGCCTCCGCCGCCGGCGCCTCCTCGGCGACAGGTGCCTCGACTTCTGGGGGAGCAGCCTGGGCCTTCGGTGTCTCGAGCTCCCCGACGTCGGGGATCTCAGCCGTCTCCCCCGCCTCCACCACGGCCGCGACGCGTTCCGGCTGTTCGGCGGTCCCCTCGATCGCCCCCTGGGCGGGTTGCCCCGTGGCCTCCTCGGCGGCGACGGTGGGTTCTTCGGCGGCCGGCTTCGCCTCTGTCTCGGCCGTGGACTCCTCGGGTGCTGCGGCCTCTTCCCGGGCCTCCTCTTCCTCGTCCTCCTCGGCGAGCTGCGCCTGGCGTTCGGCGAGCGCCTTCAGGCTCCGATACCAGTCCTCCTCATAGGCCTGGACACGGCCGGATGCGCCGGTTTCATCCGGGCGATCGGAGGATCCTTCCCGGTTCTCGCTCCTGTCCCCATCCCGTTGACCACGGCGGCCGCCGAGAAGACCCTGCTTCTTCTCCATCACCCGCTTCCTCCGGTGATCACGACCCGCTGGCGTGAGCCGTCGGCCCGCCCAACCTCCGGGCGGGAGTACTGCTTGGGACACAGCGTCCCATGCCTCGAGCCCGCCCGGCAGAGGCGGACCGTCTGCTGTCGGTCACAGCGGCTTGCCGGCGTTGCTGGGCTCGGTGTCCGCGTAGTCCATCGCGTTCAATGTGGGACCGATGCCCATGGCCACTGCGGCCATGGCGGCCTGGGTCCGGTTGCTCACCCCGAGCTTCCGGAAGATGGCCGCGAGGTGCGCCTTCACCGTCTTCTCCGACAGGAAGAGCACCCGTGAGATGTCTCGGTTGCTCCTGCCCTCCACGAGGAGGGCCAGGATGTCGGTCTCGCGCTGTGTCAGGCTCGCCGCGGGACGGCGGTGGGTCTCGCCCCCCTCGTTCCCGGTGGACTCCATGGCGTCGAACAGGTTCTGGATGACCCGTGGCGAGAGGACGTTGCCGCCTCCGGAAAGGGCGACCTTGATGGCTTGCTCCAGGTCTTCGGGCGTCGCGTCCTTCAACAGGTATCCGGCCGCGCCCTCGGCCAGCGCTCGACGGACGTAGTGGGCATGGTCGAATGTGGTGAGCACGATGACCGGAACCTTCGGCCACGTGGTCCGCAGGTTGTGGAGGAGGTCCAGGCCATTGGTGTTCGGCATCCGAACGTCGACCAGGGCGATGTCGACGGGGTCCGTCTCCATCACCTGCATGGCCTCGTCGGCCCCGCCCGCTTCCACGACATCCGCATCGCTGAAGCACTCGCGCACGACGTGAGCCATGCCGCGGCGCACCAGCGCGTGATCGTCGACGATCATGATCCTCACGTCTCGTCTCCTTCGTCTTCAACGGGCAGCCTCGCCACCACCCGAGTCCCACGTCCAGGCGACGACTCGATGTCGAGCGTGCCGCGGACCTCCTCGACGCGTCGTCGCATCATCTCCAGGCCCAGGTGCCCTTCGTGCTGGGCCGTCTCTGAGGGTCCGAAGCCGCGGCCTCGATCTTCCACCTGAACCTCCACGCTTCGAGGGGTCGCCTGGACCTTCACCGCAACGTCCGTCGATGCCGAGTGCTTCGCGGCGTTCGCGACGCTCTCCCTGATCACGGAGGAGGCCGCCTCCAGGACCGGCCGGGGAACGGCATCGGTGTCACCCTCGACCGACCACGAGGCCGGGAGCCGCCACCGTTCCAGCACTTCCTGAACCAGCTTTTCCAGTGATTCCTCACCGATGGGCTCCTCCCGCGAGAGGAAGGCCAGCATGCCTCGAATCTCTTCCAGGGCTCGCCTGAGATCCACGGCCGAACGGGCCAACGCTTCTGCGGCTGTGGACGGCTCGAGGTCGACCCGTCTGGCCATCCACTCCAGCTCGAGCACCGCAGCCGTCACGACCTGGGTGAGGCCGTCGTGGATGGCGTACGCCCACCGGGTGCGCTCCAGGACCAGGCGGTCCTCCGGCGCGCCTCCCTCGGGAGCGAGGTCCTCGGTCCGGCCCGCCGCACCGGCGAGGGACGAGAGCATCGCCCGCAGGGCCGAGACCGAGCGGACCGACGATCTCGGCGTGAGGCGGGCGAACACCACGTCGTCTCCCCGGGGACATGCGATCCAGCCTTCGGCCCGCCCTTCGAGCGCGTCCGCGATGTCGAGAGGGAGGGGGCCTGATCCCGGCGCCACCCACCACGAAACCCGGCGCCTGCCGGCCTCGGTGCGCATCACGCCCACGGCATCGAGATCCAGGTACTCGGCGAGGCGCCGGCATTCGGCGGTCTCGTCGGTCCTGTGGTCGACCGCTGCGTCCACCAGGTTCCCTTCTGCCGGCACGGCTCGAAAGCCGTGCCTCCTGCCTCTCGCATTCGTCGTCGCCCGGAGGGCTTTCGGGGTCGGCCGTTCGACCGCCCAATGCCCGTTCGGTCTAGTTCTTCCTTCGGATGGTTCGGGGGTGCGCTTGAACGGGCAGGTACGAATGGGCTCGCGAGTCGGTCTCGGCGTGGCGGGATGCCTTCTTCGAGCGGGCGTGCTGCGAGACCCGGGGGGCTACTTCGAACGCACTAGGACTCGGGTTCGCCCACCGCTCGGGCCAGAACCTGGGCCACGTCCTCGACCCGCACGCCGTCGCCGCGGGTTCGGCCGCCGTCGTCCAGCATCACCAGGCAGTACGGGCAGGCGACGCCCACGGTGTCCGCGCCCGTCGATGCGGCTTCGTCCATCCGCTCTTCGTTGATGCGCTTTCCGATCCGCTCCTCCATCCACATCCGGGCTCCCCCGGCCCCGCAGCACAGGCCCCGGTGCCCGTGGCGGGGCATCTCGACCGTGGACAGGCCGGGCACGGCGTCCAGGACGCGTCGCGGCTCGGCATAGACGTCGTTGTGGCGACCCAGGTAGCAGGGATCGTGGTAGGTGAGGAGGCCCTTCACCTCCCTGGTCGGCTCGAGCCGTCCCTCATCGACCAGCCGGGCCAGGAGCTGCGTGTGGTGGATGACCTCGAACCGACCCCCGTAGTCGGGGTATTCGTTCCGCAAGGCGTTGAAGCAGTGGGGGCAGTTCGCGACGACCGTGGTGACGCCCGCGTCGGTGAGCGTCGTGACGTTGCGCTCGGCGAGGTTCTGGAACAGGTACTCGTTGCCGATCCGCCGAGCCGGGTCCCCGGTGCAGAGCTCCCGGGGCCCGAGGATGGCGAAGGACAGGCGGGCCCGCTGGAGGAGCCCGGCCACGCTTCGGGAAACCTCCTTAGCCCGGTCGTCGAAGGACCCTGCGCAGCCCACCCAGTACAGGATCTCCGGGGCCTTCTCCTCCTCCCCGAGCACGCTCACCCCCAGGCCCTCGGCCCACGCGCCTCGCTCCGACTGGGGCTGGCCCCACGGGTTGCTCGAGCTCTCGAGGTTCCGAAGCAGCGCTCCGGCCTCCGGCGGGAACCGCGACTCGCCCATGACGAGGTACCGGCGCATGTCGACGATGTGGTCGATGTGCTCGATGTCGACGGGGCATTCCTGCATGCAGGCCCCGCACGTCGTGCAGGCCCACAGCACCTCGTCGTCCACGACGGCGGGGACGAGCGGCACGGGCTCTGCCGGCGACCCGGCGCGTTCCGCATCTAGGATCTTCGGCCCCTGCTCGAACAGGTGGTCCCGGAGGTTCATCACCAGGAGCTTGGGGGAGAGCGGCTTGCCCGTGTTCCACGCGGGGCATGCGCTCTGGCACCGCCCGCACTCCGTGCACGCGTAGAGGTCGAGCACCTCTTTCCACGTGAGGTCCTCCACGGCGGCGGCCCCCAGATGCACGTCATCGGACTCGGGGTTCTCCAGGTCGATCCGGAGCGGCGTCAGGTGCCCACGAGGCCTGGTGTCGGCGAAGAACACGTTGATGGCGCTCGTCACGATGTGCAGGTGCTTCGAGTACGGGATGTAGACCAGGAACCCCAGGATCAGCAGGAGGTGGAACCAAAGGAAGGACCGCTCGTAAAGACCGAGCACGCCGGGACTCATGGGCTCGAAGACCGTGGAGAGCGCGGTCGAGACCGGCGTCCACGCCGGCGGCGCCTCGGCCAGGCCGTGGGCGATCCGGACCGCGTTCAGCCCGAAGAGCGTGAGGATGATTCCGAAGATCCACACCAGGATGAGGTCCGCCTCCTGCATGTGGCTGCCCACGAACCGCTCCGGACGCTGGACCTTGCGGATGGCGAAGGCCATGAGCACGCCGGCCACCACCAGGACCCCGAACAGGTCCTGGAGCAGTCCGAGCCCGCCGGCGCGCCCGATCAGGGGGGTGGCGAAGGTCCGGTCCACCGCCTGGCCCATAGCCTCGACGATGGTGGTGAGCAGGACCAGGAACCCCCAGAAGATGAAGGCGTGCATGGCGCCCGGGACGAGGCGCTGAAGCAGCTTCCTTTGGCCCAGCACCACCGTGACCTCGCGCCGCAAGCGGACCGAAACGTCCCGGGTACGGTCCACCGGCCGGCCGAGGCGAACCAGCCGGTACAGGAGCCGAGCCCGGAGGGCGAACAGCCCTGTCGCCATCGCGACCAGCACGAGGATGGCGATCAGGCCGGCTGCGGAGGGGGGGCCCACCGCGAGGGCGGGCCGGGCAAGCTCACGGATCACGCTGGGGGAAGTGTATGGGTGGGCGCAGATCCGGGGCAAGAAGGCGGCGGCAAGGCCGGGAGGGAGCGTCGCGCCGACGCTCCTTCGCAGCCATGCGGCCGATGCGTTGTCTACGACCCGGAGCCCGACGGCCGACCGGTGGGGTCGGAGTCCGCGATTCGGGACCCGACCAGGGGTTTCTTCTCCAAGCGCTTCAGCGTCTGCTCGAACTTCCGGCGGCGGCTGCCGGGAGGTTGGCGCGGCCATTTCCTGGAACTTGACAATGATGGACTCAAGTTCTATCGTTTACACGTACTGAGGAAATCCCAAAGAAGTCTGAAAGGAAGGACTGGGCCCATGCCACGAGCCGTTGGAATCGACCTCGGGACCACCAACTCCGTGGTCTCCGTGCTGGAGGCCGGAGAGCCGGTGGTCGTTCCGAACGCGGAGGGCTTCCGGACCACCCCGTCGGTGGTGGGGTTCTCCAAGAACGGCGAGATCACCATGGGGGAGGTGGCCAAGCGACAGGCCATCACCAACCCGGACCGGACGGTCCGCTCCGTCAAGCGGGAGATGGGCCGGAAGGACTGGCACATCGAGGTGGACGGGAAGCAATGGACCCCCCAGGAGATCTCGGCCCAGATCCTGATGAAGCTGAAGCGGGACGCCGAGGCCTACCTGGGCGACACGGTGATCCAAGCCGTCATCACCGTCCCCGCGTACTTCGACGACGCGCAGCGCCAGGCCACCAAGGAGGCTGGCCAGATCGCCGGCCTGGAGGTCCTGCGGATCATCAACGAGCCGACGGCGGCGTCGCTGGCGTACGGATTGGACAAGCAGCACGACCAGACCATCCTCGTCTTCGACCTGGGCGGCGGGACCTTCGACGTCTCGCTCCTCGAGATCGGTGAGGGGGTCTTCGAGGTCAAGGCCACCCACGGTGACACGCACCTGGGGGGCGACGACTGGGATCAGCGGGTCATCGACTGGATGGTGAAGGGGTTCAAGAACGCGCACGGCGTCGACCTGTCCCAGGACCGGATGGCCCTCCAGCGGCTGAAGGAGGCGGCGGAGAAGGCCAAGATCGAGCTCTCGCAGGTCGCCGAAACCACCATCAACCTCCCGTTCGTGACGGCCACCGCCGAAGGCCCCCTGCACCTCGAGATGAAGCTCACCCGCTCCGAGTTCGAACGGATGACGGAGGACCTGGCGGATCGATGCACCGGTCCCTTCGAGCAGGCCGTGAAGGACTGGGGCAAGGACGTCTCGGCCATCGACCACGTGATCCTGGTCGGCGGCGCGACCCGCATGCCGATGATCCAGGAGTTCGTCCGTAAGGTCACCGGGGGCAAGGAGCCCCACAAGGGCGTGAACCCGGACGAGGTGGTGGCGGTCGGCGCGGCCATCCAGGCGGGCGTCCTAAAGGGTGACGTGAAGGACATCCTGCTCCTCGACGTGACCCCGCTCACGCTCGGCGTCGAGACCAAGGGCGGGATCTTCACGCGACTGATCGAGCGGAACACCACGATCCCCACGCGAAAGAGCGAGATCTTCACCACGGCCGACGACAACCAGACAACGGTCGAGATCCACGTCCTCCAGGGCGAGGCGGAGACGGCGTTCTCGCCGGGTGTGCGCTCGCTCGGGAAGTTCCACCTGATGGGGATCCCGCCGGCGCCCCGCGGCATGCCCCAGATCGAGGTCGCGTTCGACATCGACGCGAACGGCATCGTGAACGTCTCGGCCAAGGACCTCGCCACCGGTAAGGAGCAGCAGATGACGATCACCGGCGGCACGGCCCTGTCCAAGGACGACATCGACAAGATGGTCAAGGACGCGGAGAAGTTCGCTGCCGAGGACCACAAGCGGCGAGAGGCGGCGGAGGCAAGGAACGCCGCCGACCAGCTCACCTATCAGATCGACAAGGCCCTGGCCGAATGGGGCGACAAGGTGCCCGCCGACGACCGGCAAGGGCTCGCGAAGGCCAACGACGAGCTGAAAGAGGTGCTGAAGGGCGAGGACGTCGAGAAGATCCGTTCTGCCACCGAGGCCACGATGCAAGTGTTCCAGCGCGTCGGTGAGGCCATGTATCAGCACGCCCAGGCCGAGGCAGCGTCGCAGCAGGCTGCGGCCGGGGGCGCGCCCGAAGGCGGGGAGGGTGACGTGGTCGAGGGCGAGATCGTGGATGAAGGAGGTGCTTCGTAGATGTCGATGCTCGAGAGGTGGGACCCGTTCAGGGACCTCATGTCCATCCAGAACGAGCTGAACAGTCTGTTCGGTCGGACGTACGGGGGCGGCGATCTTGGGACCGGCTCGACCGGGACCTGGGTGCCGGCGCTCGACGTCTACGAAACGACGGACAGGTTCGTGGTCACGTTGGACCTCCCGGGGGTTGAGCCGGCCGACGTGGACGTGTCCGTGGAGGACTCGATGCTCACCATCAGGGGTGAGCGCGAGTTCTTTTACAAGGACGCCGCGGAGGACTCGTTCCAGCGGATCGAACGGCGATACGGGTCCTTCTCCAGGACGCTCCCTCTACCGGGAACCGCCGACACCGCGAACGTCGAGGCCAGGTTCGACAAGGGCGTCCTCACGATCGAGGTGCCGAAGCGTGAGGAGGCCAAGCCCAGGAAGATCACGGTCAAGGCGACATGATGGGCGAAAAGGACACGAGCGGCGAGGGCCAGCCGGAGCGACCGAAGGTCAAGGTCACCAACCGCCGGCGCCTTCGGGAGGGCGGGACTGCCCCGGCTGGAGCCGGGGCAGCCCCCCCGGACGCGACCACCACCGAGCCGCACGCCCCTCGAGAGACCGCCGAGGAGGAGCTGGCGGCGGCCCGGCGCGAGGCGGCGGACTACCGCGATCATCTCATGCGTCTCCAGGCGGAGTTCGACAACTACCGCAAGCGCATGCTGAAGGAGCAAACCCGAGCGGTCGAGCTCGCCGCGGAGCCCCTGATCCGACAGCTGCTCGAGGTGCTCGACGAGTTCGAGCTGGCATTGATGGCCGCGGAGCGGAACCCCGACTTCGAGAAGTTCCTCCACGGCGTGGAGCTCGTGTATGCGAAGCTCGTCGACACGCTGAAGGCCGAGGGCCTGGAGCGGGTCGACGCGCAGGGCAGGCCGTTCGACCCCACGCTGCACGAGGCGCTGATGGGATCGGGGGCCGGCGATGGCGAGCCGGTCGTGGCCGACGTGCTGCGGCAGGGATACACGCTGAAGGGCCGGGTGCTCCGCCCGGCGGGCGTGCGCGTCACGCACGAGCGCTGAGGGCTCGCCGATGAACGGCGACGTCCGGCGTGAGTGGTTCGAGAAGGACTACTACCAGGTACTCGGCGTGGCCAAGAACGCCTCACAGTCGGAGATCAAGAAGGCTTACCGCAAGCTCGCGCAGAAGTACCACCCGGACGCCAACTCCGGCGACAAGGCGGCGGAGGAGCGCTTCAAGGAGATCTCGGCCGCGTACGACGTGGTCGGCGACGAGGCCAAGCGCAAGCAGTACGACGAGGTCCGCGACATGGCCGCGTCGGGCGTCGGTGCCGGGGGTTTCCCCGGAGCGGGGGGGCCCGGCGGCCGAGTGCGGTTCGAGGACATGGGGTTCGGGGACGTGGGCGACCTCGGGGACCTGTTCAGCGTGTTCACCGGGCGGGGTGCAGGAAGGGGCAGGCAACCGGTCCGGGGAGCCGATCTCGAGACCGAGGTCCGGGTGTCGTTCGACGACGCCATGCGGGGGACCACGGTGGCGGTCCGGATCCAGGGTCCAGCGCCGTGCCCGACGTGCGGGGGCTCCGGCGCGGAGCGGGGGACGACGCCCGTCACGTGTCCCCAGTGCGGGGGGCTGGGGTCGGTCAGCGTGAACCAGGGCTTCTTCCAGATGTCGCAGACATGCCCGCGGTGCCGAGGAGCGGGCCGCATCGTGGAGCACCCCTGCCCAACGTGCCGCGGATCCGGCAGCGTCCGGACCACGCGGAGCTATCAGGTCAAGGTTCCCGCCGGCGTGAAGGACGGTGCCCGGATCCGATTGGCCGGCCGGGGCGAGCCCGGGCCGGCCGGGGGCGCGCCCGGCGATCTGTTCGTGGTGGTGCGCGTGTCGCCGCACAAGATGTTCGGCCGGAAGGGCAACGACCTCACCCTGGAGCTCCCGGTCACGTTCGCCGAGGCGGCCCTGGGCGGAAACGTCCGCGTCCCGACGCTGAACGGGGTGGTGACCTTGAAGATCCCCGCCGGCACCCAGTCCGGCCGGACGTTCCGGGTTCGGGGCAAGGGCGCGCCCAGGAAGAGCGGGCACGGCGACCTGCTGGTCACCGTGAGGGTGGAGGTTCCGAAGCGACTTTCCCGCGAGGAGAAGCAGCTGCTGAAGCAGCTCCAGGAACTTGAGCACGAGTCCCCACGCAGGGGACTCGGGCTCGACGAAGAGGGAGGCGGACGTGATTGACGAGACGAGGCGGGCGGATCGAACCGGGAGGACCGAGGGGACCCAGGAGCGGGCGGTCTACATCATCAGCGTGGCCGCCGAGCTTGCCGGGGTGCACCCTCAGACCCTTCGCATCTACGAGCGGAGGGGGCTGCTCCGGCCGAAGCGGACGTCGGGGAACACGCGCAGGTACTCCGAACGCGACATCGGCCGTCTCCACACCATCCTCGAGCTGACGCAACGGCAGGGGGTCAACCTGGCCGGCGTGAAGTTGATCATGGAGCTCCAGAACGAAGTCGAGGAGCTGCGCCGCCACGCGGCGGCGCTCGAGGCGGAGTTACGGCGGGTCCGGCGGGCCCACCCCGTCCCGCTGGGTCCCTCCTCGGCGGCCGTGGAGATCGTCCCGCTCCGCACGGTGGTCTCGTTCCCGTGGCAGTCCAGAGTAGTGGGCTCGTAAAGCAACTCCGCCCGGGTCCCGATATTCAGCGCATGAGCGGGTGGGGGCTGGTCTTCGGGCTGCTGGTCGGGGTGGCGCTCGTGGCGGTGGTCCTCCAGGCGCTTCCGCCTTTCGTCGTCGTGACGCTCGCGATCCTGGGCATCGTCGTCGGGTTGCGTCGGTACCGAGCCGGCCGGAGGGTCGAGGATGAGAGGGCCGAGGCCAACGCGCTCGGCCTCCAGCGATCACCCGACGACCGGTTCGGGTTGGGCGGGCTGCCCTTCCAGCTCCTGGCCCGTGGAGCCGGAGAGGCCTCCGTGGAGAACGTGTTGTGGGGGATCTGGCGGGCTTTGGACGTGAAGCTGTTCGAAATCAGGTATCGATCGGCGGAGGACGCACCGGGTGAGGCGCGACGGTTCGTGTGCGCCCTGATCCCGATCGAGGCGAACTGTCCGCCGGTCGTGATCGAGCCCAAGACCTTCTTCACCCCGGCCGCCGATCTCGGGCCACTCGATCCACTCGACCCCGCCCCCGAAGGATTCGAGGGGGCGTACGACGTGCGGACGACCGACCGAGTCTTCGCCGATGCCCTCCTCCAAGAGGATCTGCGGCGATGGATCATCGAAACCGAAGACGACGTAGCGTTCGAGGTGAGCGGTCGGATGCTGCTGTGCTACACGCCGCTCCGAAGACGGGACACGTTCGCACTCCTGGAGGTGGCCACGGGGTTCGGGCAGCGCATCCCGACAGAGGTCCGTACCCGCCGACCGGGTTGAGGACCCGGCCGGAGGGCCGGTAGGGTTGCGGGGTGGCGGACCGATCGGGTGAGACCAGGCTGCTTCGCCGGAGCCGGACCGACAAGGTCATCGGCGGCGTGTGTGGCGGACTCGGTCGGTACCTCGGCGTCGATCCCGTCCTCCTCCGGATCGCCTTCGTCGTGCTGGCCGTCGCCGGTGGGAGCGGGATCCTGCTCTACATCGTGGCCTGGATCCTGATCCCGGAAGAGGCGGAGGGCGATCATCTCGTCGGTACGCCACCTTCCAGCGGTGACACGGCCCGGCTGGTCTTCGGAGGCGCGCTCATCGCGATCGGCGTCATCCTGTTGCTCGGTCTGAGTATCCCCAGGATCGGGAAGTACCTCTGGCCGCTTGCGCTTATCGCCGTGGGCGTGGCCGTCATCGTCCAGGCCTCATCGAGACGGTGAGCGACCTCCCCGAGCCGCCCCCGCCACCACCGCCACCTCCAGCGCCGGAGTCCCCGGGATTCCAGACGGGGCGCTTCCTGCTCGGCTTGGTCATCGTGGCGGCTGGCGTGGCGGCCCTGCTTCAAGCCCTGGACGTCACCCCCGTGCCCTGGAAGTCGGTGCTGCCAGGCGCGCTGATCGCGGTGGGCTTGGGGCTGGTGGTCGCCGGCACCCGGTCGGAGCAGGGCCAGGGCGGCCTGATCGCGGTGGGGATCGTTCTCACCGTGGTGCTCGCCGCGGCCACGGCGGTCGACATCCCCTTCGAGGGCGGGGTCGGGGAGCGGGTGGAACGGCCCGCCACGCTCGCGGAGCTGGAGGATGAGTACCGTCTCGCCGTGGGGGAGCTCATGGTGGACCTCACCCGCCTGGACCTTAGGCACATGACGCTGGTCGCGGGGGTCCCGCAGAACATCCAGGCCCGGGTGGGGATCGGGCAGCTCGTCGTCATCGTGCCCGGGGACGAGCTCCTGCGCGTGGAGGGCCGGGCGGGCGTCGGCGAGGTCTCGATCTTCGAGGAGAGCGACGGGGGGCTCGGCGTCCACAGGGAGTACGTCTCGGCCGACGGAAGTGTCGCGCTCTCCCTCGAACTGTCGGTGGGGATCGGGGAGGTGGTGGTGCAGAGTGACTGACGGCGGAACGAACAGGTCGGCCGTGATCTTCGGAGTCTTCTTCATCGCCGCCGGGGTGGCCTTCCTCTTGGACCGGCTGGACGTGTGGGACATCAGGGCCAGGTACGTCCTCCCGCTCGTCCTGATCGTCCTGGGGGTGGCCATACTCCTGGGGCGGCGGAGCTCGGCCACGGGAGACGGCGACTAGCGGCCTCCTTGCTTCACCCCCGGGCTGGGTGGTCCGATACCCGGGACATGGAGTTCCTGCCCATCGTGGCGTTCGTGGTCGTCGCGATCCTGGCCGCATACCTGTCCTACTACTTCAAGCAGCGGCGCCGGCAGGAGCTCGCCATGGCGGCCACGCAGCTCGGCCTGGACTACTCGCCGGAGGACACCGTTGGATGCCTGGGCTTCCCGTTCGCGCTGCTGGAGGAGGGGGATGGCCGCGGCGCCGAGAACGTCATGTGGGGCACCTGGCACGGCATCCCGGTCACGGAGTTCGACTACTGGTACTACGATGAATCCACCGACTCGAACGGGCATCGGACCAAGACCTACCACCGGCTCTCGTGCGCGGTCACCGAGATCCGGGCGTCGTGCCGGCATCTCACGCTGGACCGGGAGGACCTGTTCACGCGACTCGCCGACCATGTCGGCATGCGCGACATCGAGTTCGAATCCGACGAGTTCAACAGTAGGTTCAACGTGAAGTGTGCGGACCGGAAGTTCGCCAACGACCTCATCGACCCCCGGATGATGAAGTGGCTGCTCGCCGTGGACGGGGCCTTCCGGTTCGAGGTGAGCGACCAGTGGGTGCTGTGCTTCTGCAAGCGGCTCCGCCCCTCCGAGCTCGTGCCTTTGATCGGGAACATGAAGCAGTTCGTGGACCACGTCCCTCGCGTCGTGTTCGAGCTGTACGGAGCGGATGCGGCCCGGTAGGCTGTTGCCGACCGTTCGTCGAAAGGGATCACCGTGACCTGGCTCTGGATCGTCCTCGGCGTGGTGGCGCTCCTCGTCATCCTCGGCATCGTCTCCTACAACCGGTTCGTCTCCCAGCGACAGCTCATCCGGGACTCCTGGGCGAACATCGACACGGAGCTCCGCCGGCGATACGACCTCATCCCCAACCTCGTGGAGACGGTCAAGGGCTACGCGGCGCACGAGCGTCAAGTGTTCGAGAACGTGACCAGGGCCCGGGCCGCAGCCGCGGCGGCCACCGGATCCCCGGCCGAACAGGCCGCCGCCGAGGGCCCGTTCGTGGCGGCTCTCCGCCAGCTGTTCGCCGTCGTCGAGAACTACCCCGAGCTGAAGGCGAACCAGAACTTCCTGGCCCTCCAGGCCGAGCTGTCGAACACGGAGGACCGGCTCCAGACCGCCAGGCGCTTCTACAACGCGAACGTTCGCGACTACAACCGGCGGGTCCAATCGTTCCCGTCCAACACGGTCGCCCGGGCATTCAACTTCAAGGAGGAGGAGTTCTTCGAGATCCCGGATGGCATCCGGGAGGCCGGCCCGCCGCAGGTGAGCTTCGCGCCGGGCGCGCCGTCCGTGTCGTTCGGCGCGCCGGGCGGGAGCCCGGCTCCCGGGGGCACACCAGCCTCGGGTGGCGCACCGGCCCCCGGCCCGCC
>JBOGVG010000249.1:0-4171 GCA_050692435.1 Actinomycetota bacterium | reverse complement strand
CTGCGGGACGCCATGGCCACCAACCCGAACTTCTCGATCCTGTACGCGCCTGTCGCGGAGCGGACGCTGGCGGAGCTGGAGGGGCGGTCGTGAGGCGGGCCGTGCGCCGGCGGCTGGCGATCGCCGGGATGACGGCGGCCATCGTGCTGTGGCCGGCGGCCGCGTTCGCCCATCCCCTGGGGAACTTCACGATCAACGTGTACAGCCGGATCCATCTCATGCCGGGCGAGGTCCGGATCGACTACGTCGTCGACATGGCCGAGATCCCGACGTTCCAGGAGATTCCGAACATCGACGAGGACGGCGACGGCACGGCGAGCGACGCCGAGCGCGCGAGGTGGGCGGACCGCACGGCACCGAAGCTGCTCTCGAACCTCTCGCTCTCCGTGGATGACCGACCGGTCGAACTTGACGTCTTGTCGAGCTCCATGCGCCTCGGCCCGGGCCAGGGAGGGCTGTCGATCCTTCGGATGGAGGCCAGGTTCGGTGCATCGGTCGCCGATGTTGGCACGATCCGGTACCGGGACGACAACTACCCCGGCCGGATCGGGTGGCGCGAGATCACGGCCGTCGGAGAGGACGGGGCGGCCGTGGAGCGATCCTCGGTTCCGGCGGACAGCGTGAGCGACGCGTTGCTCTCATACCCCCGGGACCTGCTGTCGAGCCCGCCGCGGGTCACCGAGGCGACCGTTTCCTACGGGCCGGGGGTGAGCCTTCCCGCCGCGCCCGAGCCCCGCGCGCAGGGTCCGCGCGGCGCTCGTGCCGGCGTGACCGGAGGGGCCTTCCCCGACCTGGTCTCCCGGACCGGCCTACCGCTCGTCGCGCTCTCCATCCTGCTCGCCGCGGGGTTCGGAGCGCTGCACGCGCTCGGCCCGGGCCACGGCAAGACGCTGATGGCCGCATATCTGGTGGGCTCGGGCGGCCGGGTCCGTCAAACGGCGGCTGTCGGTGGGGCCGTGGCCGTCATGCATACGGCTTCCGTGCTTGCCCTCGGCCTCATGGTGCTGTCGGCCGAGCGGCTGCTTGAGCCGGAGCGGGTGTACCCATGGCTGGGGCTGGCCTCGGGTCTGGTGGCGGTGGCGCTCGGGGCCGGGCTGCTGGTGAGCCGCCTGGCGGCCTGGGGGAGCGCCGGCCGTCACGAGCTCGAGCCCGAACGGGACCCCGGCCGCGAACACGGCCACGTTCATGCGGTCCCCGGCGAGCCGATCCTCTCGCGGAGGAGCCTCACGGCCCTCGCCGTGGCCGGCGGCATCCTGCCGTCGCCCACGGCACTGGTCGTCCTGCTCGCCTCGGTGGCTTTCCACCGGGTCGTCTTCGGGCTGGCGCTCATCGCCGCTTTCAGCGTCGGCCTCGCCGCGGCCCTGATGGCGGTGGGGGTCCTCGCGCTCCGCGCGCGGGACGTGGTGTCGCGTCGCATGTCCTCTCGGTGGGCGCAGCTCGTCCCGGTTGTGTCGGCGGGCGCCATCGTCGCGTTCGGGCTGGTGCTGATGGTGCGGGGGTTCGCACAGCTCTGAGGTCGGCTAGGCCGCGGCCTCGGCCAGGAAGGCGTGCCACACGTGGCCCTGGCTGGACGGGCTCGACGGCGCCGAGCCGACGGCCTCCTCCGTGATCATGATCTCGTCGAACCGGGTGGGGTCGATCGTGACCTCCAAGAGCACCCAACCGTCGTCGGGGACGAACATGCCCCCCTCCACGCGGACGAACGTGCCGTCGCGCCCCAGCCACAGCTGGTAGGCGCGGCCGGGCGCCGGGGCCGGCACGCTCCGGCCGAACACGTACATGCGCTCGAGGCCGGGTCGCGATACCTGCACCAGCCCATCCGCGGGCTCCCCCTGGCTCTGGAGGCCCACCGGGTCGGCCCCGGACTGTCCGAGGACCTGCATCACCTCGAGGAGCTGCCCCCGCTGGGCCTCCGCCCTCGACACCCGGTTGCCGAGCGACGCCGACAGGCCGGCCAGGCTCACCACGGCCACCACGCCCGCCACGGCCGCCACGGGGGCGCGCCGGCGCCGGCTCAGGGGGATCCGGGCCACGTCCCGTCGGATCCGGGGAAGAAGGAGCTCCGGCGCCGCGGCCGGAGCGGCGGCCAGCGCAAGCTCCCCGGCCACGCCCTGGAACCCCGCCACGGCGTCCCGGCACCGGGGGCACGAGGGCACGTGGTCGGACAGGAGCCGGTCGGCCTCCACCGCGTCCTCGCCGGACAGGCCGAGCAGCGCGTAACCCGCCAGCAGCTCCTCGATCCGTTCGTGTTCCTCGTTCACATCAATCCTCGCGATACAGGGCCCGACGCAGCTTCCGCATGGCGGCGAGCGTCCTCGTCTTCACCGTGCCGACCGGGATGCCGAGCTCCACGGCGATCCTTGCCTGCGTGTAGCCACCGAAGTAGGCCAGCTCCACCACCCTCCGCTGCTCGGGGGGGAGCGTCTCCAGGGCGTCCCGGACCTCCTTCCGTCGTCCGGAGACGTACGCTTCCTCGACGACGCCCTCCGCTACATCTTCGCCTGTGCGGACCTCCAGGTTCGAAACCCGCTCGGCCCTTCTGCGCAGGCGCTCCTCCCGACGGACCGTGTCCACGGCCCGATGGTGGACGAGCGACAGCAAGAAGGTGCGGAAGGGGCCACGGGCCGGGTCGTACGCCTCCGGGGCCCGCCACAGGGCCAGGAACGAATCGGCGACCACGTCCTGGGCCAGGGCGTCCTGCGCCGTGACCCGGCGGGCCAGGCCGTACGCCGCCGCGGAGTGTCGCCGGTACAGCTCCTCGAACGCCTCCCGGTCGCCGGTTGCGAGGCGCCGGTGGAGCTCGAGGTCCCAGCGGTCCTGCATCGCCCCCGTTGTATCACCGGCGACACCCGCCGCTCCGGGCCGGGTAGGATGGCCGGCCGTGCTGGCGCGCGTGGTGATGTATTCGCGGCCGGACTGCGGGCTGTGCGACGAGGCTCGCCGGGTGATCCTGGCCGAGCGGCCCCGGACCCCCTTCGAGTACCGGGAAGTCGACATCTCCGGGGACGACGCCATGGAGCTGGAGTACGGGATCCGGATCCCCGTGGTGCTGGTGGACGGGGTGGAGCTGTTCGAGGTTCGGGTGGACCCCGGCGACTTCGCCCGGGCCGTCCGCCGCTGAACCGTCCGCCGCTGAACCGTCGCCCCGCCGAACCCCTTGCCCCGCACGCTTGTGCCTTCGTGCACCGGTTTCACGATTGCGCTAACATCCGCCCGTGACCGAGCGGCCCATCCCCGAGGCCACTGTGGGGCGCCTCCCCATCTACCTCCGGGCCCTCGTGGAGATCGCCGAGGGCGGGGCCGGCACCATCTCGTCGGAGGCCCTCGCCGAGGCGGCGGGAGTGAACTCTGCGAAGGTCCGCAAGGACCTGTCCCACCTGGGCTCGTACGGCACCCGAGGGGTGGGGTACGACGTCGCCTACCTGATCCACCAGGTCCGCCGGGAGCTCGGGCTCACCCAGCACTGGCCCATCGTCATCGTGGGTGTCGGGAACCTCGGCCACGCCCTGGCCAACTACCGGGGCTTTGCCCAGCGCGGCTTTCGGGTGGCGGGCCTCGTCGACGCCGATCCGGCCAAGGTGGGCGAGGCCGTGGGGGACCTCATCGTCCGCCACCTCGACGATCTGGCCGCCGTGGTACGCGAACACGACATCGCCATGGGGGTCATCTGCACTCCGGCCTCCGAGGCCCAATCCGTTGCCGACCGGTTGGTGGCCGTGGGCGTCCGGTCCATCCTGAACTTCGCCCCAGCCGTGTTCTCGGTCCCGCCGGGGGTTTCGGTCCGGAAGGTCGACCTGGCCATCGAGCTCCAGATCCTGGCCTACTACGAGCAGCGAAAGGCGGCCCTGGCCGACGTGAAGCGTCGGGGGCGGGCCGTGGCCGACCTGGCCCAGGTCTGAGGCTCCGCCCTACTTGGCGATGGTGATCCACAGGGTGATGAAGATGACCAACACCATCACCCCGAACAGGATGAACTGCACCCCTCCCTGGTCGAGCAGCGGCTGAGCTTCCTGCGCGAGCACTCTCATCCCCTAGGCCGGGCCGTACCAAGGCGGCGACGTCCCGCCGGTCAGGATGTCCTTGCGCCGCCGCTCCGCCCGGTCCAGGAGCGGCAGGTGGATCAGGAGGCCGACCGTCGAGCCGATCAGGAACATCCACGAATACCTGGAGA
>JBOGVG010000248.1:0-14545 GCA_050692435.1 Actinomycetota bacterium | reverse complement strand
GGGCTGACCCTGCTGGCCGCGGCGATCGGCAGGCGCAGCCTGCGTGGCGCCCCGACGCACCTGCCGGCGCCGGAAATCGCCCGGTAAGAACCTCCGCCGGGCTGGTCTGGGGGCGCTCGTACACTTGTTCGTATGGCGCCATCGGAGCGAATGGTCATCCGTGGGGCGAGGGAGCACAACCTCAAGGACATCGACCTCGAGCTGCCTCGCAACTCGCTGATCGTGATCACCGGCCTGTCCGGGTCGGGCAAGTCGAGCCTGGCGTTCGACACGATCTACGCGGAGGGCCAGCGCCGCTACGTGGAGTCGCTGTCGGCCTACGCCCGCCAGTTCCTCGGCCAGATGGAGAAGCCCGACGTGGATTTCATCGAAGGGCTCTCGCCGGCCATCTCCATCGACCAGAAGTCCACATCCAAGAACCCTCGGTCCACCGTTGGGACCATCACGGAGATCTACGACTACCTCCGAGTGCTGTTCGCTCGGATCGGCCACCCCCACTGCCCGAAGTGCGGCCGCCCCATCGGGCGTCAGACCCCCGAGCAGATCGTGGACCAGGTCATGCAGCTCCCCGAGGGCACCCGGTTCCAGGTCCTGGCCCCCGTGGTCCGGGGGCGGAAGGGCGAGTACGAGAAGCTCCTGGGCGACCTGGCCCGCCGGGGGTTCCCCCGGGCCCGGATCGATGGCGAGGTCCGGGACCTGTCGGAGCCCATCCGGCTGGACCGGTACTACAAGCACACCATCGAGGTCGTGGTGGACCGCCTGGTCGCCAGGCCCGACATCCGCCGGCGGGTGGCCGATTCCATCGAGACGGCCCTTCAGCTCACCGAGGGCATCGCGGCCATCGCCGTCCAGACCCCCGACGGGAAGGACGACGTCCAGACCTTCTCCCAGAACCTGGCCTGCACGTTCGACGGCATCTCCTTCGATGAGCTCCAGCCCAGGAACTTCTCGTTCAACTCCCCGTACGGGGCGTGTCAGACGTGCGACGGCCTCGGCACCCGCCTGGAGGTTGACTCGGAGCTGGTAGTGCCCGACCCCGACCTCTCCGTCGACGAGGGAGCCATCGCGCCCTGGGCGGGAACGCGCCTCGAGTACTGGTACCGGGTGCTGGAGGCCGTGGCCGCGGCTCACGGGTTCGCCACCACCACCCCGTGGAAGAAGCTCGGGAAGAAGGCCCGGGACATCGTCCTACACGGCTCGGACGAGGAGATCTACGTCCGGTACAAGAACCGGTACGGGCGGACCCGCTCCTACTGGACGACCTACGATGGGGTGATCCCCGCGCTGGAGCGGCGGTACGCCGAGACCGACTCCGACAGCCAGCGGGAGCGGCTCGAGCAGTTCATGCGGGAGATCCCGTGCCGGGCCTGCGGAGGCGCGCGCCTTCGCCCGGAGAGCCTGGCGGTGACCGTCGGGGAGGTCAACATCGCCCGGCTCACCGCGCTTTCGATCCGCGACACGCTCGGCTTCTTCGACGAGGTGGAGTTGTCGGAGCGGGAGCGGATGATCGCCGAGCGGCTGGTCAAGGAGATCCGGTCCCGCCTGGGGTTCCTGGTGGACGTGGGGCTCGACTACCTGACCCTGGCCCGGGCCTCGGCCACCCTGGCGGGGGGTGAGGCCCAGCGGATCCGGCTGGCCACCCAGATCGGCAGCGGCCTGGTCGGCGTCCTGTACATCCTGGACGAGCCGTCCATCGGGCTGCACCAGCGCGACAATCGGCGGCTGATCGACACGCTGCTCCGGCTGCGCGACCTGGGCAACACGCTGATCGTGGTGGAGCACGACGAGGCCACCATCCGGGCCTCCGACCTTATCGTGGACATCGGCCCCGGCGCGGGGAACGACGGCGGGCACATCGTGTACTCGGGGGACCTGAAGGGCCTGCTGGACGCCGAGGACTCCCTGACCGGGGCGTTCCTGTCGGGACGGCGCGTGATCCCGACGCCGCATGTCCGCCGCACGGCCCATGGCCGGTGGCTGAAGGTCGTGGGGGCGAGGGAGCACAACCTGAAGGACATCGACTTCGATCTGCCCCTGGGGTTGTTCGTGTGTGTGACCGGCGTGAGCGGCTCCGGGAAGTCCACCCTGATCCAAGAGGTCCTGCTCCGGGCGCTGATGCAGAAGCTGTACCGGTCGAGGGTCCTCCCGGGCAAGCACCGGAAGCTGGTGGGCTGGGAGGCGGTGGACAAGGTCATCGACATCGACCAGTCGCCGATCGGCCGGACCCCCCGATCGAACCCGGCCACTTACACCGGCGTGTTCGACCACATCCGAAACCTGTTCTCGCAGGTGCCCGAGGCCCGGATCCGCGGGTACCGACCGGGCCGGTTCTCGTTCAACGTGCGGGGCGGCCGGTGCGAGAACTGCGCGGGCGACGGGCAGATCAAGATCGAGATGCACTTCCTCCCGGACGTCTACGTGACCTGCGAGGTATGCAAGGGCCACCGGTACAACCGGGAGACGCTCGAGGTGCGATACAAGAACCGGTCCATCGCGGACGTGCTCGAGATGAGTGTGGAGGAGGCCCTGGAGTTCTTCCAGAACATCCCGGCGGTCAAGCGGCACCTCCAGACCCTGTCCGACGTCGGGCTGGGGTACCTGAAACTGGGCCAGCCGGCCCCGACCCTGTCCGGCGGTGAGGCCCAGCGGATCAAGCTCTCCTCCGAGCTCCAGAAGCGGGCCACGGGCAACACCCTCTACATCCTGGACGAGCCCACCACCGGCTTGCATTTCGAGGACGTCCGCAAGCTCCTGGCGGTCCTCCAGCGCTTGGTCGCCGCCGGGAACACGGTCATCGTCATCGAGCACAACCTCGACGTCATCAAGACGGCCGACTGGATCGTGGATCTCGGCCCGGAGGGCGGGGACGCAGGCGGGCGGGTGGTGGCGGCCGGTCCACCGGAGGCCGTGGCGGCCGACGCCGGCTCGTACACCGGGCAGTTCCTGGCGGAGGTGCTGGGGACACTGCCGATCGAGCCGGAGCGGGTCCCGCAGGACGCGTAGCGTCGGACACGCACGCCGGCCGGCCTTGCTAGCATGGCCCGCGCTCATGGAGAAGAGACCGATATGGGTCGCGATCGTCCTCGGCCTTGTTGCCGCGGCGTGCGGGAGCCCCCGGACGGTCCCGGTCACCTTCGGGTCCGGCGAGCGGTTCGTCCCGGAGGTCGCCGACTTCCTCGACGACGTGGGGCTGTACCCGTCGGTGGCGGTGGATCCCGATGGCACTCCCTACGTGGCGTACTTCGGGTTCCCCTCCGAGCTGAAGCAGGGAGAGGTCGCGCCCGTCCGGCCCATCGGCGCACCCTCGGTTCCCGGTGTCTTCCTGGCGAGCAGGGACGACGGCCTGTGGACGCGGGGCGCCGTGGCCATGGAGGCTCCCATTCCCAACGTGGACGTGGCCTTCGGGCCGGCCGAAGTGCCCGAGGTCGGGTCGATCACGCCCGAGAACGTGAACGGGACGGCCATCGCCATCGACGGATCCGGCGGCCTCCACGTCGCCTGGGCCGCGGACACCGGCCTGTGGTACGCGGAGAACACCGGCGGATCGTTCACCGCCACCCTCGTTCAGGAGGTGAGGCCGAGGTTGCGCGTGGCCGGACCGCTGGGGGCTCCCGCGCTCGCGGTGACCTCCAACGGCACGCCGTGGCTGGCCTACGCGCTCACCACGGCGCTGGGACAGGCAGTGACCGTGACCACCCCGGTGGGCGGCGCCTGGTCGGCGGACGTCGTGGCCACGGTCCCCCTCCGGGCGGGTGGCGAGCCGCCGTCCCGTGTGGCGGTGGGCGTGACCGGGACGGGCCGACCCGTCGTGGTGTACGCGAACGGCTCGGCCGTTCAGGCCGCGACCCGGGGCGGAGGCGAGGAAGGGGGATGGCAGTACTCGACGGTCGACGGGAGCGGGGACGGGTTCGGCCTCTCCCTGTCCGCGGCAGGGGGCCGGCTCCACGTCGCGTACTATGCCAGAGGCGAAGTCCGGATGGCCGCGTCCGCGGGGGGCACGTCCTGGCGAACGGACACGGTGGCTCCGGTCGGGACCGGCGGAAGCCAGGACGGTCGCTCCACCGGGATCGCGGCGGACGACGCCGGGACCGTCTCCGTCGCCTGGTACGACCCCGGCACCCACAGCGTCCAACTGGCATCGGCGGACGACGGGGGCTACACCCCGATCCCGATGACGGGCACGGAAGGTGGGGTTCTCCCCGCGGTGGCCGTAGGAGGGGACAGGTCCGCCGTGTACTTGGCCTGGTACGCGGACGAGAGCCAAGACCTCATACTCGGCACCTTCGGGGAGATCGGTGACCTCGCGCTCGCCGTCCCGAGCCCCACCCCGACCGGCGCGCCAACGTCCCAACCTTCGCCGGCCGGCGAGTGCACCACAGCCCAGGACGGCGTGGTGAACATCGTGGCCCAGGGGATCGCGTTCGATACCGGGTGCATCGAGGTGCCGGCCGGCCGTCCGTTCACGATCGCCTTCGAGAACCGGGACGATGCAAACGCCGTCGGGCAGCACAACGTGGCCATCTACCCGAGCTCCACGGACCTGGGGAACCCGCTGTTCCAAGGAGAGCTCGTCTCCGGCCCGGCCACCGCCACCTACGACGTCCCGGCCCTTCAAGCGGGTGAGTTCTTCTTCCGGTGTGACGTCCACCCCACAATGAACGGGACCTTCAGGGTCGTCGCCGGCGGGGGAGGTGGCGGCGGCGGCGGAGGAGGAGGTGGCGGCGGGGGGGGCGGCACCACCGCAGTCACCACCGAGGTGACGGCCCAGGGGACCGCCTTCGACACCGGCACCATCACCCTGAACGCCGGCCAGGAGTCCACGATCGCGTTCACGAACGACGACGCCGGTGTCCAACACAACATCGCCATGTTCCCCAGCGAGAGCGACCTGGCGAACCCGCTGTTCCGGGGAGACCTCATCACTGGCCCCGACACCATCGACTACACGATTCCCGCGCTCGACCCGGGCGAGTTCTACTTCCACTGCGACGTTCATCCGACCCAGATGACCGGCACGGTCGTCATTCAGTAGGAGGTCAAGCTTCCCGGCCCGCTTCCCCCTTCCCCACAAGTCGCGCTCCTAGAATGGCCGCGTGAGCGTCCCCCGCCCCGAGACCTCGAGCATCCCCGACGCGCCCGGCGCCTACCTGTTCCGCGACGCCGACGGCCGGGTGGTCTACGTGGGAAAGGCCCGATCCCTCCGAAAGCGCGTGGCCACCTACTGGGGCAGGCCGCTCCACCCTCGGACCGCGGCCATGGTGGCGGCCGCCGGGTCCGTGGAGTGGATCAGCGCGTCCACCGAGGTCGACGCGCTGATGCTCGAGTACAACCTGATCAAGGAGCACCTCCCCCGGTTCAACATCCGGTACCGAGACGACAAGTCGTATCCGTACCTGGCCCTGACGGTGGGGGAGCGGTGGCCCAGGGCCCAGGTCATGCGGGGCGCGAAGCGTAAGAACGTGAAGTACTTCGGGCCGTTCGGCCACGCCTACGCGATCCGCGAGACCCTCGACGCTCTGACCCGGGTGTTTCCCGTGCGAACGTGTTCGAACGCCTTCTTCGACCAGCGGGCCCGGGCCCGTCGGCCCTGCCTGTACTTCGACATCGGCCGGTGCGCCGGGCCGTGCGTCCCCGACGTCACCGGCGTCACCGACGAGTCCTACCGGGCGCACGTGGACGCCCTGGCAGACTTCCTGTCCGGGAACGAACGCCCCGTCCTCAAGCGGCTCGACCGGGAGATGCGCGAGGCCGCCGAGCGGCAGGAGTACGAGCGGGCGGCCAAGCTCCGGGACCAGCTCGCGGCGGCCCGCCGGGCCCTGGAGAGCCAGGAGATGGTGCTCACCCAGGCCGAGAGCCTCGACGTGATCGGCCTCGCCGAGGACGACCTGGAGGCGGCCTTCCAAGTGTTCTTCGTCCGCAAGGGCCGCGTGATGGGACGGAAAGGCTGGATCGTGGACCGGATTGAGGAGCTGGACCGTCCCGGCCTGTTGGCCTCGTTCCTCCGGGAGCTGTACATGGAACGAGATGAGGTAGCGCCCCGGATCCTGGTCCCCCACATGACTGCGGACGCCGACGTGCTGGCCGAGTGGCTCACCGCCCGGCGGGGCGGCCCCGTGACGTTCACCGTCCCCGAGCGAGGGGCCAAGCGGAAGCTCATGGAGGTCGTCACCCAGAACGCCCGGGAGCACTTCCAGCGCCACAAGCTGCGACGTGCATCCGACTTCGGGGCCCGGTCCCGGGCCCTGGCTGAGCTGAGCTCGGTCCTGGGCCTGGAGCAGGCGCCGCTTCGGATCGAGTGCTACGACGTCTCGAACCTCGGCCCGGCCGACAAGGTGGGGTCGATGGTCGTGTTCGAGGATGGGCTGCCCAAGCGGTCCGACTATCGGCGATTCGAGATCAAGGGAGTGCCCGGACAGGACGATTTCGCGAGTATGGAGGAGATGCTCCGGAGGCGCTTCGCCAGACTTTCGGCGAACGGGGACGGAGGCGATGAAGCCGGGGGGGTAGGCGAACCGCCGCCCAAGAAGCGCCGGTTCGCCTACCCGCCCTCGCTCGTGGTGGTGGACGGGGGCAAGGGCCAGCTCTCGGTGGCCACCAAGGCCCTGGCGGATGCCGGCCTCCACATCCCCGCCATCGGCCTGGCCAAGCGCCTGGAGGAGGTGTACTTCCCGGATCGGCCGGACCCGCTTCGGATCCCCCGAGGATCGGAGGCCCTGTTCGTCCTCCAGCACATCCGGGACGAGGCCCACCGATTCGCCGTCACCTACCACCGGCAGAAACGTTCCAAGAGAGCGATGGCATCGCCGCTCGACGAGGTCCCCGGCATCGGCCCGGCCCGCAAGAAGGCCCTGCTGAAGCGGTTCGGCTCGCTGGCCCGGCTGGCGCGAGCGTCGGTGGAGGAGATCTCCGGGACGCCCGGGGTCGGACCCGAGATGGCCCGGGCCCTGCACGACCGGCTCCACGGCGCGGCCCCGGACACCGAGCGGAGGGCGAGCGCCTGATGGGGCAGCCGGCCAAGCGCGACGCCGAGCCCAAGAATGGCAAGGTCCGATCGATCCGCCGCCGGCCCCAGGGGCCGGGGTTCACCATCATCACGGGCCTGTCCGGGGCGGGGCGGTCCGAGGCCGCGAAGTGCCTGGAGGACCTGGGCTACTTCGTGGTGGACAACATGCCGCCGGCGCTTTTGCCGAAGATGGCGGAGCTGGCGGCGCGCCCGGGCGGCCCCGGCCGGGTGGCCACGGTGGTGGACGCCCGGGGCGGCGTCTTCTTCGGGGAGCTGTCCAAGGCCCTCGAGGAGCTCCAGGGACTCTCCATCCCGTACCGCATCCTGTACCTGGAGGCGTCCGACCAGGACCTGGTGAACCGGTACGCGGCCACCCGCCACCGCCACCCCCTGGCCCCGGCCGATCGGGTCGTGGAGGGCATCCGGAAGGAGCGGCTGATGATGGAGAGCCTCCGGGGCGACGCCGACCTCATCGTGGACACCTCCGGCCTCACCCCCCACGAGCTCCGCGACCGCCTCCGGCCCGCCTTCTCCGACGCGCCGCCCGAGGCCGGCCTCCAGGTGTCGCTGATCTCGTTCGGATACAAGTACGGGACCCCCCGGGACGCCGACTTCGTGATCGACGTCCGGTTCCTGCCCAACCCTCACTGGGTGGACGACCTCCGGCCGCTGCCGGGGACGGACGAGAGGGTCCGGACGTACGTGAAGGGCCAGCAGACCTACCGGGAGTTCATGCGACGGCTCCGCGCGCTGCTAGGGTTCATCGTCCCGGGGTTCGTGGCCGAGGGGAAGTCCTACCTCACCATCGGCGTGGGCTGCACCGGCGGCCGGCACCGTTCTGTCGTCATCGCCGATGAGCTGGCCGGGTTCTTCCGGGACAAGGGGTTGCCCGTGTCCGTGGAGCACCGCGACCTGGACCACCAGTAGGGGGTCACTCTCCTCGCAATTCTGGGGCGGGCCGGCCCGCCGGGCATCACTCCGGATTGGCTAGGATGAACGCGAACCCCCTCTTCTCCAGGAGGCACGCCATGAGCGTCAAGGTCGGCATCAACGGGTTCGGGCGGATCGGACGGAACTTCTTCCGGGCCGCCCGGCAACAGGGACTGGACTGGGACTTGGTCGCGGTGAACGACATCACCGATGCCACGACGCTGGCCCACCTGCTGAAGTACGACTCGGTCCTGGGGACCTTCCCCGGCGAGATCTCGGCAACCGGGAGCAGCATCGTCGTGGACGGCGACGAGCTCCGGGTGCTGGCGGAGAAGGACCCGGCGAACCTGCCGTGGAAGGAGCTGGGCGCGCGGATCGTGATCGAGTCCACCGGCCTGTTCACGAAGCGCGAGGACGCGGACAAGCACATCGCGGCCGGCGCCGAGAAGGTCATCATCAGCGCGCCGTCGAAGGGCGAGGACATCACGATCGTGCTTGGCGTGAACGACGACCGGTACGACCCCAAGGGCCACAACGTCGTCTCGAACGCGTCGTGCACGACGAACTGCGTCGTGCCCATGGCAAAGGTCCTCGACGATGCCTTCGGGATCGAGCAGGGCTTCATGACCACGATCCACGCCTACACGAACGACCAGCGGATCCTGGACCTGCCCCACAGTGATCTCCGGCGAGCACGGGCCGCCGCGATCAACATCATCCCCACCTCCACCGGGGCGGCCAAGGCCACCGGCCTGGTCCTTCCACACCTGAAGGGCAGGTTGGACGGGATCGCCATGCGAGTCCCGGTGCCCGACGGCTCGGTGACGGACCTCGTGGCAACGCTGAAGCGCGAGGTGACCGTCGAGGAGGTGAACGCGGCCTACCGGGCGGCCGCGGAGGGCGGGCCGCTGGCCGGGAAGCTCGTGTACACGGAGGACCCCATCGTCTCCACCGACATCGTCGGCTCCCCGGCGTCGTGCACGTTCGACGCGCTGTCCACGATGGCCATGGGCAACGTGGCCAAGGTGGTCGGGTGGTACGACAACGAATGGGGGTACTCGCACCGGCTGGTCGACCTGACCGCGCTGATCGCCAGCAAGCTGTGAAGCTTCGCACCCTGGAGGCGCTTGGCAACGTCGCCGGCGGGCGCGTGTTCGTTCGGGTGGATTACAACGTGCCCCTCGAGGGGGGGAGGGTCGCCGATGACTCGCGCATCCTGGCCAGCCTGCCCACGCTCCGCGAGCTGCTCGTCGGCGACGCGTCGCTCGTCCTGGCCTCCCATCTCGGTCGCCCCAAGGGACAGGTGAAGGAAGAGGCACGGCTCGGGCCCGTGGCCGAGCGCCTCGGAGAGGTCTTCGAACGGGACGTCGGCTATCGGCCCACGGACGGCGTCGTCGACGACGAGGTCCGAGGACGCTGCGAGAACCTGCGGCCCGGTGAGGTGTTCCTGCTCGAGAACCTCCGGTTCGACCCGGGCGAGGAGGCGAACGACCGCGGGTTCGCCGAGCGCCTGGCGGAGCTGGCCGACGCGTATGTGGACGACGCCTTCGGGGCGGTCCACCGTCACCATGCGTCGGTCGCGGCGCTCCCGGCGCTGTTCCTCGAACGGGGGAGGCCGGCGGCGGCGGGCCGGCTGCTCGAACGCGAGGTCGAGGCCCTGTCGAAGCTCCAGGGCGAGCCGGCGCGACCCTACGTGGCGGTGCTTGGAGGGGCCAAGGTCTCGGACAAGCTGTCCACCATCGGGGCGCTGGTCGACAAGGTGGACGCCCTGCTGATGGGGGGAGCCATGGCGTTCACGTTCATCGCCGCAGAGGGAGGGGAGGTGGGCGCCAGCTTGATGGAGCCGGACCGGTTCGACGATGTTCTGTCGGCCGGCAAGCGCGCCGACGAGCGCGGCGTCCTGATCCTGCTACCGCAAGACGTCATCGCCGCGCCGGAGATCAAGCTGGACGCGAAGCGCCAGACCGTGCCGGCCACGGAGATCCCGAAGGGCCTGATGGGACTGGACATCGGTCCCCGGACGGTGGAGGAGTTCGCGCGGACCATCGCAGAGGCCAAGACGATCCTGTGGAACGGGCCCATGGGCGTGTTCGAGCTCGAGCCGTTCTCGGCCGGCACGAGGGGGGTGGCCACGGCCATCGCCGGATCCGCCGCGTACTCGGTGGCCGGCGGGGGCGATAGTCTCCTGGCCATCAGGCGGTTCGGTCTGGAGGACGGGTTCGACCACCTATCCACGGGCGGCGGCGCCTCCCTGGAGTTCATCGAGGGGCGCGAGCTTCCGGGATTGACGGTGTTGGAGGCGGGGCGGTGACCGCGAGGTGACCGCGAGGCGGCCCATCATCGCGGCCAACTGGAAGATGCACAAGACCCACCTAGAGGCCATCCGCGACGTCCAGAAGCTCTCCTACCTTCTGGACAAGGACGACGCCGAACGGGTCGAGGTCGTGATCTGTCCGCCGTTCACCGCGCTTCGGGCCGTACAGGTCCTGATCGAGGGCGACCGGCTCCTCTACGGGCTGGGGGCGCAGAACGTGCACTTCGAGGAGAAGGGGGCGTTCACGGGCGAGGTGTCCGCCCTGATGCTTCAGGCCCTGAAGTGCCGGTACGTGATCGTGGGCCACTCCGAGCGGCGGCAGCTGTTCGGGGAAACGGACCAGACCGTGAACAAGAAGGTTCGGGCCACGTTCGGCCACGAGATGGTGCCCATCCTGTGCGTCGGGGAGAGCCTTGAGGAGCGGGAGGCTGGCGCGACGGAGGAGAAGGTCGTGAGCCAGGTCCGCCGGGGCCTCCAGGGGATCGCCGTCGAGGACGCGGCGCGCCTCGTCGTCGCCTACGAGCCGATCTGGGCCATCGGCACGGGCCGGAACGCGGAGCCGGTGGACGCTGGCCAGGTCGTGGGCCTGATCCGCGAAACCCTCGGGTCGACCTACTCGCAGCAGGTCGCCGACGCCGTGCGGGTCCAGTACGGCGGCAGCGTGAAGGCCGGGAACATCCGCGACTTCATGGCGCACCCCGAGATCGACGGGGCGCTGGTGGGCGGCGCGAGCCTGGACCCCGAGGAGCTGGCCCTCATCGTCAAGTACCGGTAGGAGGCCCGCGGTGAAGCGTCTGCTGTACGTCTGCCTCGATGGTCTGGGGGACGATCCGGTCCCGGAGCTCGACGACCTCACCCCTCTGGAGGCCGCTCGGACTCCATTCCTGGATTCCCTTGCCGCGCAGGGCCGGACGGGCACCGTCGTCACGGTCGGCCCGGGCATCGCCCCGGAGTCGGACATCGCGGTATTCGCCATCCTCGGCTACGACCCAAGGGAGGAGCATCCCGGCCGCGGCGTGGTCGAGGCCATCGGCTCCGGGATGGACTTCCGCGACGGCGACCTCGCCTCTCGCATCAACTTCGCCACGTGCGAATGGCCCAGGATCATCGACCGCCGCGTGGGCCGGGACCTCACGTCCGACGAGGCGAGGGCCTTGGCCGCCGAGGTGAACGAGGGGCTGGTCCTCCCCGGCGCCACCTTCGAGCTCCGGGCCACCGTGGAGCACCGGGGGGTCCTGGTGATCCGGCCCGATGAGGGGAAGCTGTCCGCCGAAGTCACGAATACCGATCCCGCCTATCGCAAGGAGGGATCGCTCGGGGTCGCCCTGGAGACCTTCGATCCCGAGGTCGTGCGGTCGGAGCCGCTGGAGGAAACCGAGGAGGCCCGTCGGGCGGCCGAGCTCACCAACGCCTTCGTGGAGGGCGCCGCCAAGATCCTAGACGCCTCCGAGGTGAATGCCCGACGGCGCCGCGCCGGGAAGCTCCCGGGCAACCTCATCCTCACCCGGGACGGTGGTGACCACGTTCCTCGCCTCCAGAGCATCCGGGATCGGTTCGGTCCGTCGTGGGGCTGCTTCGTGGAGATGCCGGTGGAACGGGGCATCGCCGTCCTGCTCGGCATGGCCCCGGTGGACGCGCCCCGCCTGGCGGCCGAGGACGACTACGCGCGGTGGGCCCGCCTGGCGGCGGACGCCCTGCATGGGTACGACGCCCTGTACGTCCACATCAAGGGGCCCGACATCCCCGCCCACGACGGGCGAGCCGAGGACAAGCGGGACATCATCGCCCTCATCGACCGGGCGTTCTTCGGCGAGGTCCTTCCGGTGCTCGACCTGCGACCAACGATCGTGGCGGTGACCGCCGACCACTCGACGTCGTGCGTTCGCAAGGCCCATACGGCGGACCCCGTCCCCCTCGTGGTGGCTGGGGGCGGTGTCCGCTCGGATGGCTCGCTCGCCTTCGGCGAGCGAGCCTGCGCCGCCGGGTCGCTGGGGCGGCTGAACGGGGTGGACATCCTGCCGCGCCTGACGGAGCTCCAGCAGGGCTAAGCGAAACGGGTGCTGCCGGCCCGTCCCGACGCGTGTCACTTCTCCGAGGTCCGGAAGGTGGCCCAGACCGAGGCGTCAGAACGTCTTGATCCAACCTGTGTTAGAGAGGGGAGATATGAGGGTGAAACCGTTCCCTCGGATCGTCGCGCTCTCGGTAGTGATGTCGGTGGCCCTCGCCGTCTGCAGTGGGGGTGCGGAGCGGGCCGGCGACTCTCCGGAACCAGGCGACGTAACCAGGGGAGGCGTATACCGGACCGCCATCGAGGGTTTCGGGTTCACCAACGGATTCGATCCGACCGGTGAATACCTGCCGTCCGCCTGGGGCCTGTACTCCGGGCTCCTGCTCCGGACGCTGGTTACCTACAAGCACATCGCCGGCACCGCGGGAAACGAGATCGTGCCCGACATCGCCTCCAGCTGGGAGACGTCCGCGGACGGGCTGACCTGGACGTTCCATCTGCAGCGGGGCGTCAAGTTCGGTCCACCACTCGAGCGCGACGTCATCTCCAGAGATTTCGCCTACGCCTTGCAGCGCATCAATACAAAGGCGCTGAGGGCCCAGTACGGCAACTACTACGTGGGCACGATCGAAGGGATGACGGGTAGGGCCAAGTCGCCCGCCGAACCCCTCTCCGGCATCGAAACCCCGGACGATTACACGATCGTGTTCCACCTCACCCGGCCCACGGGCGACCTGCTGAACCGACTGGCCATGCCGGCGACAGCTGCGATGCCCGAGGAAGTCGCCGGGTGCTTCACCAAGGCCGGCGACTACGGTCGATACCTCATCGCGACCGGGCCGTACATGATCCAGGGCCAAGACCAGCTGGACATCACCTCGTGCGAGACGCTGGAGCCCATCTCCGGCTACGACCCGGACACGCGCATGGTTCTCGTTCGGAATACGAGCTACGACGAGGCGACCGACAGCCCCGAGGTCCGCTCGGCTAACGTGGACGGGGTCACGATTACCGTCAACTCGAACACCGACGACATCTTCAACAAGATCGAGAAGGGTGAGCTCGATGGGTCGTGGGTTAGCAACCCAACGGGCGGGACCCTGTCGCAGTATCTGACCAACCGAGACTTGAAGGACAACATCCACGCGGACCCGGAGGACACCACGTACTACATCACCATGAACATGATTGTCCCGCCCTTCGACGACATTCACGTCCGGAAGGCGGTCAACTACGTCATCGACAAGGCTGCCATCCTGAAGGCCTGGGGCGGAGAGTTCCGGGCGGCAGTTGCCACCACGGTGGAGCCGGTGAATCTCTTGCCCGAGCTGGCGGATTACGATCCTTACCCGACGCCGAACTATGAAGGCGACGTCAACGCCGCCCTGGATGAGATGCGCCAGTCCAAGTACGACTCCGACGCCGACGGGAGGTGCGACCGGGACGTCTGCAACGATCTCCTCATGATCAGCCGCAACGTCCTGCCGTGGACCGACATCGATCAGATCATCGTGGAGGACCTATCGGAGATCGGTATCAACGTGGAGCTCGTGGAGGTCGATCCGGACACGGCGTACACCACCATCCGGACGACGGAGAATCTCGTCCCGATCGCCGCGAATGCCAAGTGGCGGAAGGACTACGCCGACCCCTACGGGTTCGAGTTCCTCATCTTCAACAGCGCGGGCATCACCTGCCAGGGGTCCTTTAACTACGCGAACCTCGGCATGACCGAGGACCAGGCCAAGGAATGCGGCGGCGACGTACTCGACGCCTGGACGGCAGCCACCCACAACGGCCGGAACCCCGTGCCGTCGATCGACGAGAGGATGCACGAGTGCTACGTGCTATCGGGCGAGGAGCGGACGATTTGCTGGGTCGAGCTGGACCGGTACGTGATGGAGGAAATGGTGCCGTGGGTGCCCTATCTCGAGGGCAAGCAGGTGACCATCGTGGCTGATACCGTCACACGGTTCGAGTTCGATCAGTTCTCGGGCTACGTCTCGTTCGTTCACCTCGCGGTGAACAACGGTTTGTCGGTCGAGGAAGTGCCGGCTGGCTAGCCGTGGACCCGTGGACCACCCGGGATGGACATCACCCCCGGGCTCGCGGCCCTCATGCGTGTCTGACTCAGACGGTGAGTTCGCCGCCGGGGGGCACCCCCCGGCCGTCCGGCCGACGCCCCGGGTCCTTGTCGGAGGCGGACAATCCCCCATCTCCTGTGTGGTCGTATATGAAGGGCGGGAGGCGTTTGCCGGGTTGCTGAGGCGTTTGCGGGTTGCCTAGGGCC
>JBOGVG010000247.1:0-9986 GCA_050692435.1 Actinomycetota bacterium | reverse complement strand
CACCACGTCCACGATGGCTCGGGCCACGCGCTCCGCCGGCATGACGATGGCCGATGGCAACCGCCCCTGGGGGAACCCCTCGGTCGCGGCGAACCCCGGGTTCACGCTCGTCACCAGGATCCCTCGGGGTGCGAGCTCGTAGTAGAGGGCCTCCGAGAACGCCACCAGGCCGTGCTTGGACGCCGTGTACACGGACGCCCCTGGCGTGGCGTACCGGCCCGCCACCGACCCCACGTTCACGATGTGCCCCCTCGGCCGCTCCAGCATCATCGGCAGGAACACCTTCGTGCACAGCATCACGCCGAGCAGGTTCACCCGGATCACCCGCTCGATCTGTTCGAGCGAGACCTCCTCGAACCTGCCGCCCCCGGGGATGCCGGCGTTGTTGATCAGCACGTCGCACCGGCCGAAAGCCTCGTCCACCCGATCCCGGAGCGCCTGGAGGTCGGCGACCTCGGTGACGTCGCACTTTACTGCGAGAGCCCGGCCCCCGCGGCCCTCGATCTCGCCGGCCAGGGCCTCGAGCCGCTCCACGCGGCGGGCGGCGAGGGCGAGGGTCGCGCCCTCCCGGGCCAGCTGCCTGGCCGTGAGCTCCCCGAACCCCGCCGACGCGCCGGTGACGACGGCGACCGCTCCGTTCAGCCTCATCTCGCAGCTCCCTTGCTCGTGACGGCCTGACCGCCATGCACGGCGAGCGCCCGTGAGGAGTCGATCACCGGAAGCTCCCGTACGATGGTCGTTGGATGGACGTTATCGAAACACATGCGGCGCAGCTCCCCGCGATCGACGACCGTTGGACGCCGAGGCCCTACGAGCGCGAGGAGCTGGTCCGCGGGCTGCTGGAAGGGCGGATCGCCGGCCCCGACCTTAGCCACCCCCTGGACAACGTGCTCCGAAACATCGGCCTGCTGTGCCAGGGCGACTCGGACAAGCAGTTCGGGATGTCCGGGCTGGCCGGCGCGATCACCCCGCGGGAGGTGCTGGAGCTCGTAGGGCTGGCCGCCGGGTTCGAGCCCGATCCCCACGCCTCGACCGGCCCGGTCCCGGTGGACCCCGACCTCGTGCTCGACGCCTGTGAGGCGGTCGGCGATCGGTTGGCCGACGCGTGCCGCGAGGGCGAACGAGTGATCTTGGCCACCGGGCACCCGGTGGGCCTGGCCCACCTGTACATCGAGGTGGGGCGGCAACTCCGGGCGAGAGGGGTCGAGCTGCTCCGGCCGCACGAGGGCGTAGCGTGGCGCGACGGCGCTCGGCACCACTCATGGCAGGTCCGGTACCTGGAGGGCGTGGCCATGCTCACGGACAGGGCGTCGGCCCGGCACACGCACAGCGGCGACGCCATGGGCCGGATGCTCGCCGAAGCCCGCCCCGACCTCGTCTTCGCCGACCACGGGTTCGCCGGAGCCGCCATCGAGGCCGGGATCGACACGGTGTCCATCGCCGACGTGAACGACCCGGCCCTCCTCGTCGCGAAGGCCCTGGGCCGGACCGAGACCGTCGTCGTTATGGACGACAACGTCCAGCCCGAGGCGTACTGGCCCTGCTTCCAGGCCATCGTGGTCCGTCTGCCCTGACTCGGTAGAATCGGCCCGTGGTGAAGACCGAACCCTTCTCCGAGGCACGGTTCGCATGCGTGACCGGGGCCCTGGGCCCCGACCGAGAGTCCAAGACGTCCGCCCATCGGCCTGCCGGACGGGAGGATCCGCCGGACGGCTGATCGTTCGAGCACGCACGAAGCGGGGCCTCCGGGGAGGGGCGTGACCGCCCCACACGGAGGCGAAGGTGAACGAGCACGAGGCGCTCGTCGAACGGGCCGTGCGCGCGAAGCGCACGGTGCTGCTGGTGGGCGGGCTGGACACCGGTAAGACCACCCTGTCCCGGATGTTGCTCCGGGCGGCGGTGGAGGCCGGCCGGCTCTCGGCGTTCCTCGACGCCGACGTGGGGCAGAAGTCGGTCGGCCCGCCCGCAACCGTGACGCTGAAGATGGTGCGGAACGTGGCGGACCTGGAGCCCGAGGTGCTCGCCATGCCCGATGGGCTCTCGTTCGTCGGCTCCACGTCCCCTCAGGGGCATCTGCTCCAGGTGGTTACGGGCGTGGCCAACCTGGCCCGTCGGGGCCGCGAGGGAGGAGCCGACTTCCTCGTCGTCGACTCGGGCGGGCTGGTGTCCGGCATCTATGGCCAGATCCTGAAGTACCACAAGGTCGAGATGCTCCAGGCCGACCTGGTGGTGGGCCTCCAGCGAGGGGAGGAGCTCCAGCCCCTCCTCGGCGTGATCCAGCGCTTCTTCCATTCCGAGGTCGTGCCGCTCGGCGTACACCCGAGCGTCGTCCCCACCACCGTGGAGCAACGAGCCGAGAACCGAGAGGGCGCCATGCGCCGGTACTTCTCCGGCGAGCTCCACCGGTGGCGGGTCAAACCGACCGTGTTCATGCCGGCCCTCCCGCCCCTGTTCGACCTGGGCGCCCTAGATCGCCTGCTGGTGGGCTTGTCCGACGGCGAGGGGGGATACCTCGGGATGGGCTATTTGGAGCACGGCGCGGACGAGGGCGTGCTTCGGCTCATCTCGCCCGTGGCAGAAGGGCCCAAGGCCCTTAGACTGGGCTCCGTCCGCCTGGAGGAGAACTACCGCGCCAAGCGGGTGGACCTCCGGAACCTGTTCCGATCGGAATGACCAAGAGGGGAACCGCGTGCCTTCGCTGATCAAGAAGCGCCGAAAGAAGATGCGGAAGAAGAAGCACAAGAAGCTACTGAAGAAGACCCGCTGGCAGCGGCGTCAGCAGGGCCGCTAGGAGCGGGGAGCCCCGGCCGTGCCGGCCAGGAGGGCGAACCCGGCCCGCGGCCTCCGCCCGCTCGCGCTCGTCCTCGCGGCCGCCCTGATGGCAACCGCGTGCGGCCGTTCCCAGGAACAGGACCGGACGGCCGACCTCGCCGTGTCGGAAGCGGTTTCCTTCTCGTCCGCCGACGGGATGAAGCTCGAGGGGCGGCTGTTCGGCGACGGTCCGGTGGGCGTGGTCCTTGCCCACATGCTCCCTGCGGACCAGACGTCCTGGTGGGACTTTGCCCGGAAGCTGTCGGAGGAAGGCTACATGGCCCTCGCCTTCGACTTCCGTGGGTTCTGCCCCGGCGGTGACGCCGGCTGCTCCAAGGAAGAGAAGGACATCGGCGCCATGTGGCAAGACGTCGTCGGGGCGATCGGCTTCCTTCGGTCCGAGGGCACGATCGAGGTCATGCTGGTCGGTGCGAGCACGGGGGGAACGGCTTCCCTGGTCGCGGCGGCCCAGGACGGGGTGGAGGTCTCCGTGGTCGTCACGCTCTCGGCGCCGGTGGGGATCGACGGGCTCGCCGCCGACGCGAACCTGCTCACCAGGATCACAGCGGCCAAGCTGTTCATCGCGGGCACGGGCGACCGGTTCGGCGCGGCGGAGGCGGCCCAGCGCCTCTACGCGCAGTCGCCGCTCCCGAAGCGCGTGGAGATCGTGACCTCGGACGACCACGGGACCGACCTGCTCACCGGGAACCAGTCGGGCCGGATCCAGACCCTGATCCTCGGGTATCTCGACGAGCATTCCGCGCCGTGATGGTCCGCCCGATCGTGTTCCTCACCGACTACGGCCTAGCCGACGAGTTCGTCGGCGTCTGCCACGGGGTCATCGCACGGATCGCCCCGGAGGCCCGGGTCATCGACCTGACGCACGCCGTCCCCCGGCAGGACGTCCTGCGGGGGGCGATCGCGCTCTCGAGAGCGGCCCCGTTCATGCCGCAGGACGCGGTGTACGTGGCGGTGATCGACCCGGGTGTCGGGTCCGAGCGCCGTTCCATCGCGGTGGAGGCAGCTTCGGGCGCGCTGCTCGTTGGACCGGACAACGGGATGCTGTCGATGGCATGGGCCGAGCTGGGCGGCGCGGCGCGGGCGGTGGAGATCACGTCCCGGCGAGTCCTCCTCCATCCCGTGTCGGCAACGTTTCACGGACGCGACGTGTTCGCTCCGGCCGCGGCATACCTCGCAGCGGGGCTCGCCCTGGGCGAGCTGGGGCCGGCGGTGGACACCTCGCGCCTTGCCACGGTCGACCTGCCGGGGCCCATGGTCACCCCGGGTGCCGTCGGAGCCCGAGTGGCCGGCGTCGACGGCTTCGGGAACGTGCAGCTGAACGTGAGGCCGGCCGACCTGGACATGGCCGGCCTGGGAGGCTCCCTCGAGGTGTGCGGCCGTGTGCTCCCCCGGGCCTCCACGTTCTCCGATGTGCCCGAAGGTGGTGCGGCCGCCATCGTCGACTCGCAGGGGTTCGTGGCCCTGGTGGTGAACCACGGGAGCGCGGCCCAGGTCCTCGGGCTCGGTCGCGGCGACACGGTCACGCTCGCTCAGCTATCGGGATGACGGGGGACCGTTAGGGCGTTGCTGTGAAGGTGGGAAAAGGAGTGCCGGGCGCCGGCCCCGGGTAGAGGGGTTGGTCTCGGCCGGCGATGACCATCTGCGCGATCGCCGCCGCCGCGATCAGCACGAACAGGCAGATGATCACCACGAGCGTGAAGCGACGCACGCGGCGAGGCTAGCAGGAGGGACGATGGACGAGATCCGGCCGCAGGAGATCGGGCACGTCGTGCTCCGGGTCCGGAACCTGGAGCGGTCGACGCCGTTCTACGAGATGCTCGGCTTCAGGAAGATCGGCGAGATCGGTGGGATGATGGCCTTCTTCACGGCCACCGGCGAGAACCACCACGACCTCGCGCTCCAAGCCGTGGGGGACGATGCGCCCAGTCCACCTCCGCACGCGGTTGGGCTTTACCACGTGGCCATCCGCCTGCCCTCCGACGACCACGTGCGAGCCGCGTTCAGGACGCTTGCGAACGCCGGAGCCGAGATCGTGGGGTCGAGCGACCACGGCGTGTCGCACAGCCTGTACGTCCGGGACCCGGACGGGATCGAGCTTGAGCTCTACGCCGACGTGCCGAACTGGAAGGACAGCGAGGAGCCGGTCGCGACGATCAGGCCGTGGGACCCCCGGTAGGGCGAAGGGGAAGGGCCGGGGTCGCGCACGACCCCGGCCCTTCCCGCGCCGCGTTCCCGCCTCCCGCTACCGAACGACGTGGACGATGAAGGAGGCGCGCCCATCGACCACGAGGTCCAGCGTCTTCGCGATCCTGTGGCCAAGGCCCGTGACGATCAGGTCGTTGGGGTGATCGCCTCCGTTCAGCTCGGCCAGCAACTCCTTGAAGGAACCGAGGCCCCGCCTGTCGAAGAAGAAATTGCGGGCCCTGCCGCCACGGAGCGTGACGCGCTCCTCGCCACGGGCCCACGGGGGCACCTTCATCCTCAGGGTGGTCACGACCGGCGCGCCCCCCTCCGCCGGCTCCAGGGACACCTTGACCGTGATGGTGCTTCCCGCCCTGGCCTTCAGCTCGAAGCGCTCTCGCAGTCCGCGTTGGAGCGAGCTCGCCGTGCGGACCCGGACGATGTCGCCGACCAGCTGGCGCTCGGTGATCTCGCCGCTCGAGTCCACCCCGGTGAAGGTGATGTCCTCGAACCGGTTGAACGCCAGCTGGTACAGAGCGCTGAGGAGCCGGTACGCGCCGTCGATCGCGGAGTACCGCGAGTAGTACATGTTCGAGTTCTGCACGGTGAACGGCGTCACACCGTCCTCCCGCAACCCGTCGATCGTCCACGACAGCCGCAGCGTTCCTTCGCCGAACTGGTCGAAGACCAGCAGGAGGTTCTGGTAGACGTGGGAGAAGGCGATCTCCGGGCCCCAGAAGTCCTTCTGGTAGATGATGTCCGTCTGTCCCGCCCGGGACGTGCCCTTGTCCGTATTCGTGTACACCGTGGTGACGGGCATGGCCGCCGGGACACTCCCCGCCTGCCCCACCAGCCCGGCGAGGCGGTCTTGGATCACGGTCCCGTGGGCCTCGGCGGGGACCAGGATCTTGAACGGCCCGAGGATGCCGCTGGGGTCGTCCAGCACCGTGATCACGTCGGCGCTGTTCATGCCGAACGCGCTCGGGCCCTGGAAGAGGAAGTCGTGGCCCCACGCGACGTTCAGGTCCCCGCAGGAGAAGGTGGTCGTCCCGATCCCTGCGAACGTCGTGTCTCCGGTGGACAGGATCGCTGCGAAGGGCTCGCCGGGCGAGAGAGGCGTGGGATCGACCGCGGTGGCCGAGGCCGACGAGCCGGCCCGGTAGACGTGGAAGGGGAGCCCATGCTCGTCGATGACGGCCTGGAGCTCCTCGGCCCGCCGGTCCGACAGCCCGGAGACGGCCAGGGGAACGGCGAGCTTCTGGGCCGACGCCGGAACGTCGGCTAGCGCCACCCCGACGGCCTCGGCAACCGCGCGCCGGGCCTGGCGGGTCACCGGAACCGAGTCCGGCATGAGCACCCTGGTGGTCCCACCCACGAGTCTCAAGAGGTCGACCATCTTCTGGGCCGGCGTGAACAGGCCGATCGTCGAGTCCGAGAAGAAGAAACGATAGGAGACCGCTCCGGCGAGCTGGCCCCCGATGTAGATGGGTGAGCCCGACATCCCCGCGGCCACCCCGTGGGCCTGGTCGAGGAAGGTCGCGGGCCCCGTGATCTCGAAGATCACCAGGTCGAACCCGGGCAGGATCGCGTCGGGCAGGGTCCCGATCACCTGGATGTCGAAGCTCGTGGGGGAGCTTCCCGAGATCGCCGTGAGCCCCGTCCCGGTCATCCCCGGCAGGATCGAGCCGACGGGTACGATCGCCGGAGGAGTGGTGCAGGTGGTGGCGGCCGGGGCCGCGCTCCCTACCAGCGTCGGTGCAATCAGCGCCAGTGAGACCACTGCTGCGCGCAGCGTTCTCGGGCGCAGGGAACCAGGCCGTGCGTCAGACACCAGGACCACCCCCTCGTTCGGCTTCGTCCTACGCCTGAGACGTGCGGGCCACGCGGTCGGTTCCCGCCTGCCGCCCTGAGGCCGTCAGGCGGGAAGGAGGAGGCGGGCCTGGCAGAACTCCCGGTTCCTCACCAGGAGGTCGTGGGCGGTCCCGTCCTCCAGGTACCGGCGGAGGTCCAGCTCCAGGGAGACGGTGCCGGTGAAGCCCTCGGCCCCCAGGAGCTCCAGGAACTCCGCGAGGGGCAGAACCCCCTGGTCCACCGGGAGGTGCGAGTCCCATCCCCGACCCGCGTTGTTCGATAGGTGCACGTGCACGAGCGAGTGGCGAAGGCGACGGAAGGACTCAATGAGGTCGAGGCCCGAGACCGCCGCGTGGCTCGTGTCTAGCACCACGTGCGGGAACGCCTCCAGGTCCTTCAGCTGCTGCTTGGCGTGGAAGGTGACGCCCCACTTGCCTCGAAGCCGGACCGGGAACATGTTCTCGACGGCCACCTTCACGTCGGTGTGGTCGGAGAGCTCTGGCAGCTGTTCGTCGAGCCACCGGCGGTACCCGGCCTGCCAGCGATAGGGGGGATGCACCACGACGACGGGGGTGCCGATGTCCTCGGCCAGCTCGATGGCCCGGGAGATCTTGCCCACGGGGTCGGTGCCCCATACCTTCCGCGTCATGAGCAGGAACGGCGCGTGGATGGCCTGGACGAGGAGCCCGTGCTCCTTGGCAAGCTCCCGGAGCCGGCGAGCGTCCTGGGTGACCGGATCGGGGGTCACCATCACCTCCACGCCGCCGAACCCGGCACCGGCGATGTGAGCGAAAGCTTCGCGCACCGGCAGGCCGAAGAACGCTACCGTCGAACAGATCACCGTCGGGCCGGGTGCGTTCGGGACGTGCTTCACGGCGCTCGATCGTAGCAGCCGGGCGCGTTCCGGCCGCGTATGCTGCTTGCCGTCATGTGGGTGTTCCCCCTGCTTGCGGCCCTCATCGCCCTGGCGTTCGGGGGGGTGCTGGCACGTCGGTACCTCGATCGCCGGCGCCGGTACGAGGCGCTGTGGGTGGTGGCCCTGCTCATGTACGCTGCGGCCTCGTTCATGGTGGTGCTCGGGGTCCTGGGTGACTGGTCGGCGTTCGAGTACCGGACGTACTGGCTCCTGGGAGCCGCGCTGAACGTCCCGTTCCTGGCCGCCGGCGAGGTCGTCCTGTTGTTCCGGCGGCAGTGGGTCTTCGTCGTGGTGTTGCTCGCCCTGGTGTTCGTGACGGGCTACTCGTTCGGGGTGGTCCGCACCGCCGAGATCGCCGACCCCACCGCGCTGGGCCAGGACCTTCCCTCGGGCAAGGTGGTGTTCGGCGTCGGGACGGCCGCCCACCGGCTGCCCCAGGTGATCGCGTACCCCGCCTATTTCCTGCTCTTGGGGGGGACCCTGTGGTCGGCCCGGCAGATGCGGGGAAGGCCCGAACGCAGGGACGCCTTCTACGGTGTGCTTGGCATCGCCTTCGGGGCCACGATCGTTGCCGCCATGGGGTCGGCCTTCGCCGCGGCCGGCAACTTCACGGTCTTCTCGCTCGCGCTCACGATGGGCATCGCCGTGATGTTCTGGGGGTTCCTGCGGACTTCCCGTCACGCCGTGGCCCGGGACCCTGCGCCCTCCTCGGCTTCCTGAACCGCCCCGAACAGGGGTGATCCGACGTCCCTGCCGGCGCGAAGCATGCGTGACCGCGCCTGGAGGGGAGGTGAGCATGGCGTCGCGCTGGAGGCGCCCCGCGGCGGAGACGGTCGAGCGATGAGACGACTTGGCACCATGGCGCTGGCGGCGGTCCTCGGCCTGCTGCTCTTCGCGATTGGGGGGATCGGGCTGCTCCGGCACCCGCCGGACGAACGCCCGGACGTCCGGTTCTGGCCGGAAGCTGGAGTCCTGCTCCGCCCGGCCGGCGGTGGCGCCTCGGTGGCCGGAACGATCGCCTCGCTCCAGGACCGCCTCCGGGCCGTGCCGGAGGACTGGCGGGGATTCGCGCAGCTCGGCCTGGCCTACGTGCAGGAAGCCCGGATCACGGCGGACCCCGGCTCCTACCCGAAGGCCGAGGGGGTGCTCCGACGCTCGCTGGAGTTGAACGGCCGAGACAACTTCGAGGCCCTGGTGGGGATGGGCGCGCTCGCGCTGGCCCGCCACGACTTCGAGGCCGCCCTGGCGTGGGGGAAGCGAGCCCTGGCGGAGAACCCCTACAACGCTGACGTGTACGGAGTGATCGGCGATGCGCAGCTCGAGCTGGGCCGGTACGCCTACGCCTTCGCCACGTTCCAGGCCACGGTGGACACTCGGCCCGACCTCGCCTCGTACGCGCGCGTGTCGTACGCGCGCGAGCTTCGGGGTGACGTGCGGGGGGCCATCGTGGCCATGGAGGCGGCGGTCGAGGCCGCCGGCACGCCGGAAGACGCCGCGTGGGCCCGCTACCAGCTCGGCGAGCTGTACTTCAACACCGGCCGGTTCGACCGCGCCGAGGCCGCGTACCGCGGCGGCGTCGAGCTCGCGCCGGATTTCGTCCCGCCCCACGCCGGGCTGGCCAAGGTGGGGTGGGCCCAGGGCAACCTGGAGCGCGCGATCCGCGGCTACTCGTGGGTCGTGCGGCGCTTCCCGGCCCCCGAGCACGTCATCGCCCTGGGTGACCTGTACGCCTCGAACGGGCAGGACACCCTGGCGGAACGGCAGTACGCGCTGGTCCGGGCGGAGGAGGAACTGTTCCGGGCGAACGGCGTGAACGTCGATTTGGAGCTGGCCCTGTTCGATGCCGACCACGGCTATCCGGGCGAGGCCCTCGCCGCGGCTCGGGCCGAGTGGGGGAGGCGCCACAGCATCCACGTGGCCAACGCGCTGGCGTGGGCGCTCTACGCCAACGGACGGTACGAGGACGCCGTTCGATACGCGGACCGTGCCCTGTCGCTCGGGATGCGGAACGCGCTGTTCATGTTCCACGCCGGGATGATCCGGCTCCGGCTGGGGGACGAAGAGGGCGCGCGGGCGCTGCTGCGGGACGCCATGGCCACCAACCCGAACTTCTCGATCCTGTACGCGCCTGTCGCGGAGCGGACGCTGGCGGAGCTGGAGGGGCGGTCGTGAGGCGGGCCGTGCGCCGGCGGCTGGCGATCGCCGG
>JBOGVG010000246.1:0-2129 GCA_050692435.1 Actinomycetota bacterium | reverse complement strand
CGGCAGGTCGCCGGGTTCGTCGGCATCGACGGGCTGGCCGGTCCCACGGAGCTCGCCGTCGTGGCCGATTCCTCGGCCGACCCCGCCTGGGTCGCGACCGACCTCGTGGCCCAGGCCGAGCACGATCCCGAGGCACTCGCCGTCCTGGTCGCCTTCGATCCGAGCGTCGTGGATCGGGTGGAGCGGGCTCTCGAGGCCGAGGTGGCCAGGGCCGGCCGGAGCGACGTGGTGAAGGCCGCGCTCACGCACGCGCGCGCGGTGCTGGTCGCCGATGACGACCAAGCAGTCGAGGTCCTTGACGGCCTGGCTCCAGAGCACCTCCATGTCGTGGTGGCCGACGCCCCCCCGTTCGCCCAGCGCATCAGGAACGCCGGCGCCATCTTCGTGGGGGGGTTCACGCCGGTGCCGTTCGGCGATTACGGCGTGGCGTCGAACCACGTCCTTCCGACGGCCGGCACCGCGCGGTTCGCCTCGGGGCTCCGGGCCGCCGACTTCGTGAAGGTCTCGTCGGTGGTGGAGGTCTCCGACATGGCCGCCGCCCGTCTGGCGCCCGAGGTAGCGAGGATCGCACTCGCCGAAGGGCTGCCGGGCCACGCGCGGGCGGTGGAGATCCGGGCTGAGGGGCGAAGGCCAACGTGACGCCGGCGGTTCCCCGCAGCGGTCTCAGAGACCTCGAGCCGTACAAGGCGCCCCAGCTGGAGGTGGCGACCCGGCTCAACACCAATGAGTGCCCGTATCCCCTGCCGGAAAGCTTCCGAGACGAGCTGGCCGACGCCGTGCGCCGGCTCGAGCTGCACCGGTATCCGGACCGGGAGGCGCAAGAGCTCCGCGAAGCGTTGGCCAAGCACGCCGGCCACCCGGTCGAGGGAACATGGGCGGCGAACGGATCGAACGAGGTGATCGAGCAGCTCCTGCTGGCCTACGGCGGGCCCGGCCGGCGAGTGGTGGTGTTCCGGCCGACGTACGTCCTCCACGAGCGGCTGGCATGGGTGACCCACGGGGACCTGCTCGCCCTGTCCCTCGATGAACCGTGGGCCATTTCCACGCGCGACGGCGCCCGAGCCCTCGCTGCACAGCCTTCGGTTGTCTTCGTCTGCTCGCCGAACAACCCCACGGGAAACGCACAGCCGGTCGGGGTCGTGGAGGGGCTCGCGGCCGGCGGGGACGCGCTCGTCGTGGTCGACGAGGCCTACGTCGAGTTCGGCGGGCGCTCGGCAGCGGCGCTCCTGGCCGGCTACCCGAACGTGGCCGTGGTGCGCACGTTCTCCAAGGCCTTCGCCCTGGCCGGGGCCCGGATCGGATACTGCCTGGCGTCCCCAGAGGTGATCGACGACCTTCGGAGGGTCCGGCTCCCCTACCACCTGTCGGCGCTGACCCAGGCGGCGGGACTGATCGCCCTTCGCCACAAGGAAGACGCCCTGGCCATCCTCGACGCGGTTCGGCAGGAGCGCGACCGCATCCTGACCGAACTCCCCGCGCTCGAGGTCCGGGCCTTCCCGTCCGATGCCAACTTCGTGCTGTTTCGGCCGCCGAGACCGGCCAAGGAGGTGTGGCGGGAGTTGCTGGACCGAGGGGTTCTCGTCCGCGACGTGACGTCCATGGTCCCCGGCTGTCTGCGGGTCACCGCCGGCACGCCCGAGGAGGTCGGCCGGTTCCTGTCGGCGCTGAAGGAGGTCCTTGGATGAGGCCACGCGACGCCGTCGTCGAGCGGAGCACCTCGGAGACCACGGTTCGCGTGGAGCTTCGCCTCGACGGGTCCGGCTCGGCCACCGCCGACACCGGCCTCCCCTTCTTCGACCACATGCTGGAGCAGCTCGGGACCCACGCGGGGTTCGACCTCTCGGTTACCGCAAAGGGCGACCTCGAGGTGGACGGCCACCACACGGTGGAGGACGTGGGGCTGGCGCTGGGGCAGGCACTCGCCGAGGCCCTGGGCGACAAGGGTGGCATCCGCCGGTTCGCCTCGATCACCGTTCCGCTGGACGAGGCCGCCATCGAGGTCGCGCTCGACCTGTCCGGCCGGCCGTTCGTCGTGCACGACGTCGACGTCCCCGCGGAGACCATCGGGACCTACGACTCCGGGCTCACGGAGGACTTCATCCGGGCCTTCGCCGCCGCGACGCAGATGA